>JAOZRE010000556.1:0-594 GCA_029940215.1 bacterium
CTCGTTCCTCCTGACCATGGCTGATCGTCTCCAGCAGGGTGACTCTGTCATGCGTAGGTCGTCCTGCGACAGCTGTTCAACTACTATTGGGGTCATAGGACTGATACCGTTGCTGGGGTTTCTGGTAAACGGAGGCAGATGCCGGAGCTGTGGAGAGGCGATATCCTGGGCCTATCCGTTGGCGGAAATCCTGAATGGTGCTTTTGTCTATATCATATTTCTCAAGACTGGCTGGCAGGTTGAGTTTGTCCATGCTTTTTTAATATTCGAGGCGCTGCTGCTGATTGCTGTCCTTGATTTCAGGACCCATTTGATATTTCCTCAACCGGTTCTGATAGCATTTCTGGTGCAATGCGCCTGGTTATTTCTGGTCCGAAGCGCGGATTTGCTAAGTTCCCTGATTGGTCTTTTCATGGGGGCAGGGCTATTTCACTGGATTGGTTATCTCTATCAGAATCTCCGCAAGAGAATTGGCCTGGGTGAAGGAGATGCTACTCTGCTGGGACTGATTGGATTTGCCTTTGGATGGAATATACTGTTTGCCACCATTTTCTGGGCAGCAGCCTTTGGCATTCTTTGTGGAGGTGGACTGCT
>JAOZRE010000556.1:604-2691 GCA_029940215.1 bacterium
TGATTCATTGATTATCTCCATCAAAAATTCATCCTGGTATTTCCCCGGGTTCTTCCAGAACATACCGTTTAAAGCATCGTATCAGCTTATGTTGCAACATTAAAAGTCCGTCAGTTAAACTGACATTCGTTAACTCTAAACGTGTTACCCATCATGAGTGAAAGCAACATGGAAAAAAAGGATTTGGACTGGGGCAGTCTGGGATTCGATTATATTAAAGCCGACTACCGGTTTGCAGCCGCCTGGACAGACGGCAAGTGGTCTGATGGAGAGCTGCTTAAAGATGAGTACATAAAGATCCATGAGGGATCTCCGGCTCTGCACTATGCACAACAGTGTTTTGAAGGGTTGAAGGCACAAACAGCTAAAGACGGAAGTGTGTTGCTGTTCAGGCCGGAATTGAATGCTGAGCGGATGTACATGACAGCCGAACGGCTGATGATGCCTCCGGTGCCCATTGATTTATTTATGAAAGGTGTTGAGGAAGCTGTACGCGCCAACTATGCCTGGATACCCCCCTTTGGTTCAGGTGCGTCACTCTATATTCGACCGCTGCTGATAGGTGTTGGCGAAAATATGGGCCTCAAGCCTGCAAAGCAGTATAATTTTCGTGTGATTGTTTCACCGGTCGGTCCCTATTATAAGGGCGGTGGTGTTCAATTGATATCCCTGGCGGTTACTGACTTTGACCGGGCGGCACCCATGGGGACAGGAAAATTCAAGGCCGGTGCCAATTATGCAGGTGGTCTGCTGTCAACGCAAACAGCCAAGGATATGGGGGCCAATGAGGCGCTCTACCTGGACTCGGCTCATCGCAAGTATCTGGATGAGGCGGGATCCGCCAATATCCTGCTGGCCATGACCAATAATCGCTTTGTAACTCCGAAATCGGCTGCCATTCTTCCCAGTGTTACACGCCGGTCCATCATGACCATTGCAAAAGAAGAACTGAAGATGACCATTGAGGAACGGCCGGTGGCGCTTCGGGAAGAACTCGCCGAGATTGAGGAGATGGCGGCTTGTGGAACAGCTGCGGTGATATCGCCCGTTGGTAAAATTAACGTCGATAATCAGTGGCACAAGTTTTATGCGGATGGGGAGCAGGTGGGTCCGGTCATGCAAAAACTCTATGATTCGCTGACCCAGTTACAAAAAGGGGAGAAAGCGGATCCTTACGGCTGGGTAAAAAAGGTCAATCTCGACTGATTAGGCTCTCACCCGGAAGTCCCTTCACAATGGGAAGCTGTTTGCATAAGTCGCTTCCCGCCATAACCAGAGAAAAATGACTGCGCTGTTTGGTATTCTGATTACCTCTTTCATCATTACCCTGTCAGGAGCTTTGATGCCCGGTCCGTTTCTGACTGCGACCATCAATGAAAGCTCCAAAAGAGGATTTTATGCCGGTCCCATGATGATACTGGGTCATGGTATTCTGGAACTGGCGCTGGTAATAGCCCTGATTTTGGGGCTTGCCCCATTTCTGAAAAACGATACGGTTTTCGGGGTCATTGCTCTTTCCGGGGCGTTTATCCTTCTCTGGATGGCCTTCGGCATGTTTCGCTCCCTGCCCTCCCTGCAGCTGGAAATGACGGCAGATAACACCAAGCGGGGTGGGCTGGTGGTTACCGGTATCCTGATGAGTCTTGCCAATCCGTATTGGAGTATCTGGTGGGTAACCATTGGCCTGGGGTATATCGTACACAGCCAGACCTTTGGTTTGACGGGTGTGTTGATATTTTTTATCGGCCATATCATGGCGGACCTGGCCTGGTATTCTATCGTCTCCTTTTCTGTTGCCCGGGGAAAAGCCTTTATCAGTGCCCCTGTCTATCGAAGCATCATTGCCGTCTGCGCCTGTTTTCTGGTGGTGTTTGCTGTCTACTTCGGATATTCTGGTATTGAGAAGTTCACTCTGGTATGACCCGGCTGCAGGTTAGGCCACCTGTTTTGTCATCCTTTATTGAGCCCGGAAGGGGCAGTTACTGTTAAGGATTGGCTCAAAAATTAATTGGCATTCTGTCAGCAAAATGTTCGGTCTTTATGGGACTTTTGCGGACAGTTTATGCCAGGTTATTTTTGTACGATCC
>JAOZRE010000157.1:0-227 GCA_029940215.1 bacterium
AATCCTGATTGCCTTTATTTCAATCCCTGCTTTTGCCTATACACAAAACCCAGGAGAAGGCGTAACCGTTCGACCAGCCCGAGCCAGTTGGAACACCGGATATTTCCACGAAGCTATCGTACGCAAGGCACTGGAAACACTTGGTTATAAAGTCAAGCCGACAAAAGAACTGGCCAATCCAATATTTTACAAGTCATTAACGCTGGGTGACCTCGACTACTGGGTCA
>JAOZRE010000157.1:237-10130 GCA_029940215.1 bacterium
TGCACAAGTTCCAAAAGACTTCAAGAAGAAAGCTGGAATATATGGAACCGTTGTCAACGCCGGTGGACTTCAGGGATACCTGATATCCAAAAAACTGGCAGAAAAATTTAATATTAAATCCCTTGAGGATTTCAAACGACCCGAAGTTAAAAAGGCGTTTGACACCAACGGAGACGGAAAAGCCGATCTCGTTTCCTGCCCTCCGGGATGGGGATGTAACGCCGTAACCGCCCATCATTTGAAGGTGTACGGTCTGAAAAAACATATCAACGCCGTTACCGCTTCATATTCAGCCAGTATGGCAGACACCCTTGCCAAGTTTAAAAGAGGGCAACCGGTATTCTTTTACACATGGGCTCCCAATTGGACTATTTTTAAACTGAAACCCGGTAAGGATGTGGTCTGGATTAATGTTCCTGAGACCATAATTACAAAGGCACAGAAAGGTTTTGAAGCACAAATGACGGTTTCAAATGTTGAAGGTGCCATATCCAACCCGATTAAACTGGGATTTGTGGTCGCTGATATCAATATTGTTGCCAATAAAAAATTCATGGACAAAAACCCGGCGCTGAAATCCTTTTTTGCTGCTTTCAGGGTACCGCTCAGCGATATCAATGCGCAGAATACCCGAATGCAGGACGGCGAAAAATCCGAAGCTGACATTAAACGTCATGTGGATGAGTGGATTGCCAAGAATCAGAAACAGTGGAATATGTGGCTGGAACTCGCACGAACAGCTGCAGAATAACAGAATATCATCATCAGTTCAAAGATCACCAGTACCTTGAATGGGGTGCTGGTGATTCCTCCCAGCTCAGATTGCCACCCATTTGCTCTGTCCCCAAACGGCCATCAAAACCTGATGACTGTCTCGAAATACCAGCTACATTGCATCATTCAGAACCATGCCCGAGCCTCGTTTACGCTATGGTATCTCCCGTTATAGATATAAGCTAAATCTATACTAAATAAGGAGTAAGGGCCTTTTCCGCAGGATTTTTATAAACTATTATATAGAATTATTGACGGCTTGCGGATCCGATACGTATAATTTGATCAGACGAATAAAGACAGGGATTTTCGGCCCTCTTAAAACGGGCCGCCGGTAAGGCACCGGTTCAGGGTGGATAACCAGGGCGCTTGCCATTCGACTTCAATTAATCAAAGAGCAGGGAGACCGGTAATGTTTGATTTACTCATTAAAGATGGAATGATCATTGATGGTTCCGGCCAGCCTGGATTTATTGGTGATGTTGGAATAACCAATGAACAAGTTACAGCGGTTGGCAACCTGGGCACCTCTGAAGCTGGAAAGGTCATTGAAGCAAAAGGACTGGTCGTGACACCCGGTTTTATAGACATTCACACCCATTCTGATATGACTCAAATGGCAGATCCCCGGGCAGAAAGTCAGATTCGGCAGGGTGTAACCACAGAAGTAATCGGACAGTGTGGTGTCAGTCTGGCACCCTGTACAGATGAGAGCCGCAAATCCTTATTTGGTAGACTCGGGATGCCGGACATGGGCACCTGGAACAGTTACAGTGAGTTACTAGAGGTTATGGATGGTGCCAGGATTGCAACCAACGTGGTGGGTATGGTAGGTCACGGCGCATTGCGGGAAATGGTCATGGGGAGCAACGCTCCTCGTCCGGCTACGGATGATGAGGTAGCCGCCATGGTCAAGCTGTTGGAACAATCAATGGAAGAAGGGGCTTTCGGCTGGACTACCGGTCTGGAGTACCATCCTGGCAAAATGGCAGCATACGATGAACTGGCGGCCCTGTGCCGGGTGGTAGCCAAGGTGGATGGGTTCTATGCGACCCATGCCCGCAACCGGGACACCCGATACTTCGTTGGGTTCGGCGAGGCATTGGATGTCGCCCGGGAAACCGGCGTACGGCTTCAGATTTCCCACATCAATCCCAAGTACGGTCGCCCCGAACATACCATGCGCAACACGATTCAGATGATTGAATGGACAAGGGAAGAGGGTGCTGACGTCGCCATGGATGTGATGCCTACCAACTGGAACCATACCAGTGCGACGGCCTACTTGCCCGCCTGGTCATTCGCCCTCAAGCCTGGTGAGTTCCTGGACCTGTTAAAAACCTCAGACGGTCGGGAGCGATTGAAATACAACCCGCTCCCCATGTTGAAACTGGCTGTCGAGGAAAAGTGGGACGTTGTCCGAGTACTGGACCGACCTTCAGAGAGTCAGTATCTGGGCTGGACCATTGCCGATATTGCAAAAGAGCGCAACACAACCGGCTGGGATGCCATATTTGATATGATGCAGGAAGAGGGTGAGGCCTACCAGGGCCTTATGTTGACCGGTGAAGCCTTTGACGAAGAGGATATCCGGTTGGTCCTGCAGAGCCCGCTCTGTGCCGTGATATCAGACACCATGGCTCTGGCCAATGAAGGATTGCTGAAGGGAAAGCAGCTGGGTGTACTGGGGTATAACTGGACAGCCAAATACATTGCTCATTACCTCAGGGATGAAAAGGTACTCAGCCTGGAAGAGGGAATCCGCCGCATAACCAGCCTGCCGGCTTCCCGAATCGGCCTGAGTGACCGTGGTCGCCTGTTTCCTGGCGCAGCTGCAGATGTGACCATTTTCGATCTCAATCGGGTCCAGGACAATTCATCCTTTGCTGATCCAACTGTCTACGCAGGTGGTTTCGAGCATGTGATTGTCAACGGGGTGCCAGCATTCAGCCAGGGCAAACGAACTCCCGACCATGCCGGAAAGGTTTTACGACGAAATCAGTGACTGGTACAGCCAGCAAATATCACCCAGACACATTTTTTAACTATTTTATCTCAGTGAACGCTGTGCCTCAGTGGTGAGTTTTTTTAATTCCAAAGGAGATACACCATGTCAAAAAAACAAATCAAGACAGATAAAGCCCCGTCAGCCATTGGACCATATTCCCAGGCCATCGCTACCGGTAACATGCTGTTCACTTCGGGCCAGCTGCCCATCGACCCGGCTACCGGAAAACTGTCTGAAGGGACCATTGAAGAGCAGGCCCATATTGCTTTCCGCAACTTGAAAGCCATCGCCGAAGAAGCCGGAACCAGCCTGGACCAGGCAGTCAAGACCACGGTTTTTCTCGCGGATATTGGCAATTTTCAAGCGGTTAATGCTGTTTACGCTGAATATTTCAACGAGCCGTTTCCTGCAAGAAGCGCGTTTCAGGTAGCTGCCCTGCCGTTGGGTGCATCTCTTGAAGTAGAGGCCATTTTTGAACTTTGATTTCCATAACCTCGCCAAAAACAGGAGCCTTTTTTGGGAAAGCGTAAATCCTTGATGAAATCTTTGGAAGCGTACGAAATGGTCCGTGACAAGATCCTGATTGGAGAAAAACTCCCCGGCACAAGGCTCGTTCTTTCCGACCTGGAAGCGGAACTGGCAATCGGCCCGACGTGACGACAATCCACGGCAAAACGCTGGAGTATGGATTCATCCACAAATACCGTCTACCAGACCTGTGACATAAGCTGAACCGGCAAGTCGGTTAACCCTAGGTGACTTAATAAATTCTGATAGACCCCCACCGAAAGGGTCGTCTGCCGACCGCCAAGATCAATCGGCACACGGTCAGGTTATTCATGGTTCAAGGCCATTAATACACGTTCCCCGTGCGTCATCACCATTCACTCCCTACTAATCAAATTTTCACAGATCGTTATAGACCAATTTTAGCCTGTTTTTATACCCGGTTTCAACCAAAATAATTCCACCAGCCCTAAACTTGATTTTCGACGAATCAAATCTGAGAATTGTTGGAAATGTCGATTTTTGGCTCAAATTATTCGATCAACCTTTTATGATATATTTGTTGTACCACATTATTTTTATGATCGATTTATAATTTTTAAGCACAAGGGTTCATTTTTCTTGACAGGATACTAGGATCCTAGTATCCCTAAAATCAAATACGGCGAAACCCAACCTTTATTGAGGCTGAATTATTCATGTCACCGTTAAACACGCAACACAACTGGAGTCTTCGAAAGCAGATTTTCGATTATCTCAGTGGTCAGATTGAGAAGGGAACCATGACACCGGGATCATTGGTCAACGTTCGTCAATTGACTGAGGAGCTCAACATTAGCCGTACGCCATTGCGTGAAGCACTTGCACAGATGGAGGTCCAGGGACTGGTCACTATCATGCCCCAGAGAGGGGTGATGATTAATGCGTTGAGCTATGACCAACTGCTGCACATATTTGAGATTCTGGGCGCCTTGGAGTCACAGGTTTTAAACACGGTATTTGGTCGCATCACAATAAAGTTGATCGAGACCATGGAACGCCTGAACGAGAAGATGGCCCAGGCCATCGTTAATGGCAAGAACAGACAGTTCCATGAGGCCAATATTCAGCTGCATCGCGTTTTCCTGGACCTTTCCGGTAATGAAGAGCTCACAAATTATGTTAGTATGCTCAAGCTGCGGGTATTCGGTTTTGCGGTCAAAAGCTATCGTGACCGGTTTAAGAAAGAGATTGTCAGGGAGCACGAGAAGTTCATCTTATTGATGCGCTCAAAGGACAAGGAAGCATCAGTGAAATATCTCAAAGAGGTTCACTGGATATTCAATTATCCTGACAATTTCATTCGAACAGATGAGGTAGTTTTATAAGATTATCAGGCTCCTGATTGTCAGGAGTCAGAGATGTTGTTCCACAGCCGGGGGGAGGTGTTCCTTCCGGGTTTGTTTTTTCAATGAACCACTGTCGCTGCCCTGATGGCATCGATTTCGATTCATTTTTTAATTACCATCTATCAACATTCATTATTTCAGGAGTCTAAAATGATAGTCGGGGTACTCAAAGAGATTAAAACCGAAGAGAATCGTGTCGCCATGACACCCTCCGGTGCAGAAGTTTTTGTCATGAATGGCCATACCGTCCTGATCGAAAAGGGAGCGGGTAAAGGCAGTGGATTCAGAAACAGTGCTTATGTAAAAGCCGGTGCAGAGATTGTTAACACGGCCAAGGAGATTTACAAGCGGTCAGATATGGTTATGCATGTCAAGGAGCCTATCGCAAAGGAATACGGCCTGATCCGTGAAGGCCAGATTGTGTTCACCTACCTGCACCTGGCAGCCAATAAACCGTTGACGAACGCCCTGATCAAGTCCAAATCGGTCTGTATTGCTTATGAAACCATCCAGAAAGAAGACCGGTCGTTGCCCCTGCTCACACCGATGAGTGAAGTGGCTGGCCGGATGGCCATTCAGCAGGGTGCCAAATACCTGGAAATGGCTCAGGGTGGTGAAGGCGTTCTGTTGGGCGGTGTCCCGGGTGTTGATCCCGGAACCGTTTTGGTACTGGGTGGTGGTATTGTCGGTGCCAACGCAGCCAAAATGGCCTGTGGTCTGGGGACCAAAGTTTACCTGTTGGATATGAACCTTCAGCGATTACGCTACCTGGATGATGTCATGCCAGCCAACTGCACCACATTAATGTCCAGCCCGGCGACCATTCGAAAGCTGGTGAAGGAAGCCGATGTTGTCGTCGGAGCGGTTCTGATCCCCGGCGCCAAGGCAACCCGGTTGGTGACAAAAGATATGTTGAAAACCATGAAAAAAGGTTCGGTACTGGTTGATGTCGCCATTGATCAAGGGGGCTGTTTTGAAACCTCCAAGGCAACCACTCACACAGACCCGATCTATGTTGTCGACGACGTGATCCACTACTGCGTAGCCAATATGCCGGGAGCCGTTGCTAAAACCTCCACTCTGGCCCTGACCAATGCAACACTTCCTTACGCGCTGCAAATCGCCAACAAGGGATGGCAGGAAGCCATGAAGTCAAACAAAGAGATCAAGCTTGGTGCCAACGTGATCGACGGCAAGGTATGCTATGAAGGCGTAGCCAGCGCTTTCGGTATGAAAATGGTCGACGTGGATAAGCTTCTCTAAGGGTCGGCTCAGAAGACAGCCGCCCGGCAGCTGTCTACTCATATCCATAGGCCATGGAAAGAAGGGTAATGGGATGTAAGACCCACTGCCCTTCTTCAAGGCCCGCACTCAGATACGACCGGCAGGAGGGGCATTGTGTCACGACAGCCTCAGCACCTGTCTGCCTGATATCCTGCAGTTTCGGATCCCGGATTTTCTGAGACAACTCCTTGAAATCCACAAAAAAAGCACCCCCCGCTCCGCAACAGGCCCCCGGTTTTTCCATCTCAACCAGCTCCGTCCCTTCAATCCCGGACAACAATTCCCGGGGAGCATCATTAAGCGACGACCGCCAGTTCCCATGACAGGGAACATGGTAGGTGTACTTCAGCTCCAGCTTTTGTGGCGGAGCCTCCAGGCCGATTTGCTGCAGATAGTCAGTAACCTCAGTTATGTTTGATGACACCTCCACCGCTTTTTCATACAGGGGATCATCCTCAGGTATCATTTGCATCAGTTTTTCACTGAAGGTCAAACCGCATGAGGTACAATCGGTCAGGATAACATCTGCACCACTACCAGCCAGAATTGAGAGATTGGTCTCCATCATGCGGCGGGCAGTTTCGATATCCCCCTCTGCCAGAGCGGGGATACCACAGCAAACCATGCCTTCAGGAATGGTCACTTCAATCCCGTTGTGGGCCAGCACCTTCATCACCGCTTCACCTGTATCCGGGTATAGCGTATTCGTCCCGCACCCGACATAGTATAACGCCCTGAATCTGGTTTTTCCAAGAGGAGGATAGGTCCCTGCCGGGTAAAGCTCGCTAAAAGACTGTTTGGGAAGCTTCGGTATCTCTTTTGGTGATATGCCTGCAGCCCGGGCGAGAACCTCGGCCTTTTTCATCATTCCCGACACCCCACGGTTTTCCATGATCTGCTTCAACACCATTCGCCGGGGCAGGCTCATGCGCTTTCCCTTGTACTGTTGATGGCGGGCAGCAATCACGATTTCATTCACTGGTACCCCTGCAGGGCAGGTCTGTTTACACTGAGAGCACAGCAGGCAGCGATCAATGATCTCGAGTGTTCTTTTGGAAACCGGCAGGGATTTTTCGATGAAGGCCTCACGAATAATCAGCATCCGAGAGCGGGCGACATGGGTTTCCAGGAGATCCGCCTGAAATACCGGGCAGGTGGCTTCACAGAAGGCACAGCTGGAACATTTGTCCATGAATTCCAGGTAACTGTTGAGATCGTTTAACATGCTTCCCCCTCTTCCACCCAGATCTTACCCGGATTCATGATACCCTTAGGATCGATGGCTTTTTTGATATCCCGAAACAGCTGGATCTGCCTTGCGCCCAACTCCATCTCGATAAACGACGACTTGTGAAGCCCGATACCATGCTCACCCGAGATACAGCCACCATGATCCAGACCGGACTGAATCAACATTTTTATCGCCTTCTGCGCCTTTTCTTCTACTTCATCAGTCAGATCGTAAACGATAACCGAGGGGTGAACATTCCCATCCCCTGCATGACCTGACATACCGATGGGAATCCCGGTTTCGGCTGCAATCTTTTCCAGGGATTCTGCGAAACTGGCGATTTGGTCCCTCGGTACGGCAACATCTTCTATGATCACTTTTTTGACCATCGCCAGCAGGAGAGGATAGGCCGCTGTTCGAGCCTTCCAGTAGGAAGCGGCTTCTCCCTCCTCTTCGATGACCTTGACCGACAGCACACCGGAATTCTGACACAGGTTTTTAATCTTCTCGGATTCTTCTTCGATCTGGGAAAGAGAACCATCTATCATCATAAATAGATAGGCCCCACCCTCAGTCTCAATGGGAGGGTTAATATACCGGTTCATCCCGCGAATCGCGCCGCTGGGAACATATTCGAGTTTGGCAGGAACAATCTTCCGAGCAATGATCTCAGACACGGTTTCGACAGCCTGTTTGATACTCTCACAAACAATAATAATCGTTCGGTCCTTCTCTGGCTTGGGTAACAGGCGCACAGTGACTTTTGTGATCACACCGAGGGTACCCTCGGATCCGGTCATCAGGTGGGTCAGGTCATAGCCAACCGAGTGTTTCACACAGGAACTGCCGGTCTGGATGATGGAGCCGTCCGGCAGCACCACCTCCAATCCCAAAACATAGTTGCCAGTTGTGCCATACTTCACCCCGTGCGGCCCACCAGCCCGGGTGGCGACATTTCCGCCCAGCGTACAAACCGTCATACTCTGAGGGTCAGGTGGATAGAAAAGACCCTCTTTTTCTACCGCTCGCTGGAAATCCGCCAGAACCACCCCACACTCAGCCTGCGCCGTCAGGTTTCCATGGTTGATTTCCAGGATTCGATTCATCCGCTTCAGGTCGAGAACAATCCCCCCTTTGATGGGTGTAGCTCCCCCTGACAAGCCACTGCCAGCCCCCCTGGGCGTGATGGGAATCCCGTGTTCACAAGCATAAGCTACGGTTTTTGAGACTGCCTCCACGTCAGCGGGTAGTACAATCGCCACCGGTTCCCCTTTGGCAAAATATCCCGTTGCATCAGCCTGATAAGCCAGAAGGTCTTCCGGATCAGCCTGCACGGAATCCCTGCCAACCAGTTGTTCCAGATCCCGGATCAGTCCTTTCATACGCTCCTATTTTAATAAATGACCCAATAGATCATTTTTTCGCCGCCATCAGCGCCAGTGAGGTATCCAGCATCCGGTTGGAAAACCCCCATTCGTTGTCGAACCAGGTCAAAAGCTTAACCAGACGGGTCCCGCTGACCCGGGTCTGATTCCCATCAATAATCGCGGAGCGAGAGTCATGATTATAATCGCACGAAACCAGCTCCTCATCTGAAAACCCCATGATACCCTTGAGGTGCTTCTCAGATGCCTTCTTCAAAATGCGGTTAATCCGTTCCACATTGGTATCCTTTTTAACCATGATATTCAGATCCATCAACGAGACATTGGTGGTCGGCACCCGAATAGCCAGGGTCTCAAATCGTCCATCGAGTGACGGCATCACCCGGCCGATTCCCTTGTTCAACTCAGTACTGACCGGAATAATCGATTGCATTGCAGATCGGGTCTTTCGTAGATCCCGATTATATGCATCAATCACTGGTTGATCATGCATCGCCGAGTGGATGGTCAAGCTGTTGCCCTTGATGATACCCAACTCCTGGTCCAGCGTCTTAATCACTGGAATGATACAGTTGGTGGTACAGGATGCGTTCGAGATAATGGTTTGTTCGGAACCCAGCTCCAGGTGATTGATCCCATAAACGATGGTCGCATCAATGTCCTCATCTGCCGGCTGGGAAAATATCAGGTTTTTCGCACCTGCCGCCAGATGTTTTTCAGCTGTTTGGCGGTCGGTATATGACCCGGTGCATTCCAGGACAATATCAATCCCCAATGCCTGCCACGGCAATAACTCCGGATTCTTTTCGCAGAAAACCGAGATCCGTTCTCCCCCAATCATCAGATCACCATCCTCAATCCCGACCTCCTGCCGGAATCGGCCGTGTGTTGAATCGTACCGGGTCAGATGGACCAGCGTTTCCAAGTCTGCCAGTTCGTTGATGGCAACAACATTCAACCTTTCAGCATAATAGGGAGATTCACACAAGGCACGGACAATACACCTGCCGATACGGCCATACCCGTTGATGGCCAGGTTGATTTTCATGAGTATCGATTGGAAAGAGTTTAAGGGGGATAGAAACTTATAACTTCAGCGTAATCGTGTTGTCCGGATATGGCAATAGCTATCGATTCGCATTTAGAGAGACCCTCCTTTTCAACTGTCCAACAACATCACATTGGATTTGCAGGATCAGATATAAATGAAAAGTACTACTTGACATTTTGTACCAATCACCATAGAATTTCATCATTCTGACTGTTGGCTGAGCATCGCCAAGGGCAGAGCCAAATGTCCACAACCGGAATCAAAG
>JAOZRE010000158.1:0-7286 GCA_029940215.1 bacterium
TAACCCAAATGATTTTTAAATTGAAATCAGTAAAAATGCAGCTTAGCTTTGTGTCCATTTTTACTGGACCACTTCAGTTTTATTGTGTCTGATAGTTCTGGAGCGCCAAGACCATCCTGATCTCACCGTAGGAAAAATCATCGCCCAACTTTTTTTTAATCGCGCTTAAAGAGTCGTTGTCGCTGCCAATGACCTTGAGCTTCTCTCTAATCAGTGTCTGCTTTTCCAAAGGTAAAAGCCTGTTGACATCGAGTTTGCCCTGTTCGATGAAAAAGCATAAATGTCCTTCGATAGTTGATTCTGTAAGGCCTCTTTTTTTAACAATTTCTGCGATCGTTAACCCACTCTTGAACATTTCAAAGCTGGTCCGTTTGGTTTCTGGGACCAGCTTTTTTTCAAATCCTGGTATTTCCAACTGGGTCTGAGGCATTTTATCTTTTTCAAATCCCTGTTTTTTTCGATAGCGGGCAACAAGCCTGATAAGCTCCAGACCCCGTTTCTGTATTGTTTTTTCCCCCACACCGGTAATTTTTCGTAATTCCGCGATATTTTTGGGAAGCACTCTTGCGATCTCAAACAGGGATTTCTGGGGCAGGATGCGGGAAGTTGGGGCGTTCTCGGTGTCTGCTTTTTTTAAACGCCATTTCTTAAGCTCGGTCACCAACTCCGGGTGACTCACATTGGAATCCAGAGAGAAGTCTTTTCTTTTAGGGGCGTTGCGCATCAGAGCCAGACGAATCTTGTGTTGGTACTCCGATGGAGAAAATCCGTTCTCCAGAGATTTTATCCCTTCGAGTTTGATGCTGACCTCTTTATTAAATTGCTGCAGGCCATCTTCCAGTTTTATGGCCAGGATTGAATTGTCTGTCTCAAAATGGAGATCTTCGAGCGAATCTGTGAAGATCTCTTTGAATTTTTCCCGGAACCAGATGGATGCCTTCTTAAGGCGCTCCAGAATCTGCGGGTCTGATTCAGGAAGACTGCCCTTTTGGAAAAGGTGTTGCAGTTGGCGTTTGAACTTATTCCCGATATCAAAGAAATCCAGATCCGCCCTGTCCATGATCTGTTGCATCTGCTCCAAACCCGAACAACGAACCGTGTTGTGATGGTCCAGGAGCTGTTGAACCAGCTGGCTGAGATGATTTTTTATCTGTTTAAAATCAAAACAATCGAGGAGTAGATTCTGCTGAAAGATGGTTTTTACTTGCTCAAGATACTCACTGGAGGGGGGATTATCCTTCAGACAGTGATCAAAGTCGCTGATCGCCCTATCCGTTGGGATACCACGGGGCGAAATCGGAGAGCTGAGTATCACACCATCGAGGGTCTTACACCGACTCAGGGCCACATAGGTTTGACCGTGCACAAATGCCGCCTCAGCATCAATGATTGCTTTTTCAAACGTCAGACCCTGACTCTTATGAATGGTAATGGACCAGGCAAGTTTGAGCGGAAACTGTTTGAACCTGCCGATCACATCCTGTTCCAGTTTCATCGTTTTCTTATTCAGGGAATACCGGATGTTCTCCCAAACGACAGGTTCAACGGTAATTGTCTGTGAGTTCCCGGGACAGATGACCTTGATTTCTTCGACCGTGATCTTCGTAATTTTGCCGATTTTTCCATTGAAATAGCTTTTTTCAGCGGATGTGTCGTTGCGAAGGAACATCACCTGCGCTCCTTCCTTCAACCTGAGCTCTTCAGGTGCCGGATAACTGTTTTTCTGAAATTCGCCCTTGATCTCTGCCGCTAAAAAATATTCCTTCCCTTCAATCCCTTGAAGTCTTGAATGGTTGATTGACTCTGCGCTGTTATTGTGCGTGGTCAGGCTAATATATCCCTGGTCATTCTCGGGAACATACCCCTTGATATAACGTTTGTTGAGTTCGGACAGGGATTGCGCATCAAGCCGGTTATCCCGAAGTTGATTCAGAATCGTGATAAATTTCTGATCAGTCTGTCGATAGATATGTTTCAACTCGATACTGACAAAGGATGACCGCGCCAGAGCTTTGCTGCTGAAGAAATAGACAGACTGATAGTACTTTCGTAGTAGATCCCACTCCTCCCTTTTAGCGATTGGCGGCAACTGGTGGAGATCACCAATCATAAGAAGCTGAACGCCCCCAAAGGGAAGATCATTACCACGATAGTAGCGGAGGACAAAATCTACAGCATCCAGGATATCCGCCCGCACCATACTGATTTCGTCGATGACCAACAGATCGAGATTCTTGAGGATTGTCTTCTTTTCCTTGTTCAACCGGTACCGACTCTGGTTGCGATCCGCCTGTGACTCAGTTCCAGGTACGTACGGCCCCAAGGGGAGCTGAAAAAATGAGTGGAGAGTCACACCGCAGGCGTTGATCGCAGCCACACCTGTCGGAGCGGTGATCACCATATTCTTGTCAGTTTGCTGATGAAGACCTTTGAGAAAGGTTGTCTTACCTGTTCCCGCTTTCCCGGTTAAAAAAAGATTGCTCCGGGTCTGCATCACAAAACTGGTGGCAAGTTGGAGCTGTTCGTTTTTGATCAGTTCGGAAGGCATGCTCGCCATCATCCCTCTATTACCTTTTGCTTTCATATCTTTCTGGCCTAACAGTCAAAAACGATGATTTGTAGAGCCGCAAATTCGTGCCCCTTAAACAATATCTTGAAAAATGCATTATAAAACATACAAGAGAAAGTGTCACTGATACCGTTGACTGACAGAGAGCAAACAGAGGGTTGGGGTTGAACGCAGCAATTTTGAATGGTAGCCCCACCAGGACTCGAATAGGCAACGTGTTTCCATTTACGCTAACAACGTGATTCTTTAACACAAATGGGAATCACTTGAATGGGAAACACTCGCTGGATCTTAGGTTCCGGAAACCGGAGTTTTATCCATGGGAGGGACTGGTATCAGGGGATGTACAGAGGTGTTGGGTTTGGGAGTGTCAGTTAAATGTCTTTTGAGGAATAACGTTCAGATAAATTTTCAATTATCGCAGCAGCTTATATCGTTTTGCAAGCCTCTCCAGAATACATTCTGGGTTAACTTAAGAGAGTTAATTTCATTTCTTAAAGCCACCCATTACAGATGCGTAACATTGTGTCCATTCTCACCGGACCACTTCAATAGAGTAAATCCAGAGACGGTGAGACAAACACTTTGAACTCATCATCTGGAAGGCATCATGCAAACAGGTGCATCAAAAGGATGTTGGTCGACTTTGAAGGTATGATCGGCCTGATATTGAACGGGTTGGGATCGGTTAAAAGATGCCAGGATGGCGAAGTCAGTTGAATTCGCGAAACTAGTAGCGAAGAACATCCTCGGAAGACGACCATAGATGGCCAGTCTTTTCTACCTATCCTGTCCGAGTTCCTCATTGGAACGAAAGTTTGCGTTGACTGGAAACGCACTCCTGAAGATACAGATTAATCAAATTCTGGTAAGGAATCCCGGTTTCTTCAGCCATATCCTTGAAGTATTCGATGATATCTACTCCCATTCTGATTGTTACCTGTTTTTTTAGCTGCTTTGCGAACGGGTTCTTCCGCTTTTTCATTTTGGATAAGTTGTACTCTTTTTTCATGACAAATCTCCGGTGTATTCTTTTGCTTCCTTATTAGTAGCCTTCCGAGCTGAGATGATCCTTATGGTTGATTCACTTTCTCGATAACAGTGAACAACTAATAGAAGACGCTATAGCCTATCTGGGGCCAGCCACAGGTTATGAATTTTCTCAAGCAGCAGCGCGATATATATAAATACATTCATGACCAGACTATGCGTTTGGCATACGCGGGTCTGACACCAAAAGAGATTGCAGAAGAGATGGTCTTTCCGGAGTCCCTGCGAACCGTTTTTGCCAATCGGGGTTACTATGGTACTCTAAAGCACAATGCCAAAGCAGTCTATCAATTCTACTTTGGATGGTATGACGGAAATCCGGCCAATCTGGATCCCCTGCCCCCTGAAGATGCGGCAAAAAATATGTGGCGTATATGGGTGGAGCAGATCAAATCCTGTCACGCGTACAAGATAGTTTTGACAAAGGCGAGTACCGATGGACTGCTCAAGTCCTGAACCATCTGGTTTTTGCCGAGCCGGATAACAAGCGCGCGGTTGCTATGTTGGCAAGAACCTATGATCAATTGGGGTACCAGTCGGAGTCAGGCCCCTGGCGAAATATCTACCTGACCGGGGCCTACGAACTGCGAAACGGCAAGCCTGAGCAGGTGACAAGTATGGCCGATGCCGTCGAAATGCTTGCTGAAACACCGGTCTCTCATTTCCTGGACGCTATGGCAGCCCGCTTAAATGGCCCTAAGGCCGATGGAATTGAGATGGCAATTAACGTCCGATTCACAGATTTGAATGAAATATACATTTTAAAACTGGAAAATGCTGTATTACACCATAAAAAAACGGGGCCGAATCCTATGGCCAATGCTACGATTAATCTGACCCATCGCCTCTATCTGCAGATGGCAATTGGAAATATCGGATTTATGGATCTGCTCACCTCCGATGAAATCAGTTTTGAAGGCAGTAAATTGGATTTGATCCGCTTTTTCGCTCTTTTTGATATGCCGGAAACCAACTTCAGCATCATTAAACCATAAGAGGAAATCAGACCAGACTCACATTGATCATTTCTTCTGGAATTGGCGGGAATGTCAATTCAGTGTAACTCTCACAGGATAAGGGTCTGTTGAGTAAAATGATTTATGAGTCACCCTTTCAGAGCACATACGGATATTTTGAGATAACTTTTTCCGCCATTCCAAGATTGTCTCTGGATTCACAAACCATGCAACTTCTTTCAGTGCATTGAGACCTATTCGCTTTCCTATCTTCGCCAGTCTGATTCGTTCAAAGTTGTCCAATTGTAAAGGCTTGTTGAGTTTGGATTTCAGAATTTCATTTTCAGCTGCCAGATATTCGTTTCTTAACAAAATTTCTTTTTCCACACGACCGCTAACAACTGGACCACATCAATTAGACCCTGTCTAGATTAGAGAGGCGGCGTTTTTGTAATTAGACAAAGAGAACTCACCCATCTTCTTTTCAAGATCACCGGCATATACGATTGTTCCACCGAAGCTTTTTTCTGGGAAAGTATCTTTAAAAGATTTCAAACCTTTTAGAAAATCTGAAGTAAATGTTTTGGCAGCTTTTATCTCAATAGGCCGAAGATCTCTTCCATGCTTATAAACAAGATCAACTTCATTTTGATTGCTATCTCGATAAAAATAACAGTTATGGTCCAGCCCAATATTAAGGCGTTTTTTAATTATGTCCACTATTACTAGATTTTCAAACAGATTCCCCTTCAAAGGGTCCCGATCCATTTGATTCTCATTTTCTATTCCCAATAGATAAGCGGCTAAACCTGTGTCATAGAAATAAAGCTTGGGTGACTTGATTAAGCGTTTACTAATATTTTCATAGTAAGGTTCCAATAAAAAAAGAATATGAGAAGCTTCTAGTACAGAAATCCACGATTTAATAGTGGGAACAGATACACCAACGTCATTTGACAAGTTGGATAGCGAGAGGATTTGTCCAATTCTTCCTGCGCACAGTCTGACAAATTGCCTGAACAGCCTAAGGTCCTTTATGTTGATAATTTGTCTTAAATCTCTTTCAATATACATTTCAAAATAGGCTTTGTACGTTAGCGTCGGATCAAGTCTTTTATCATAAATTCCGGGATAAAGTCCCTTAAACAAAGTAGATTCCATCGTATCATCGGCGGCTAGCTGATGGCTCTCATTCATTGAAAATGGCAGCAGCTTAAAAATAAATGTTCTTCCAGCTAACGATTGAGTAATATGTCCCAACAAATGGAATTGATGACTTCCGGTAAGAATAAACCTACCTGCCCGATTGTTTCGATCAACGATCCCTTGAATATAAGAAAGAAGCTCTGGGGCTTTTTGAATTTCATCCAGTATGATTGCTTCCTTGGAACTATCTAAAAAGGATCTTGGGTCTGATAGAGCCAATTCTCTAAGATCAGGATCTTCTAAAGTATAGTAGACATGCTCTGGAAACAAGTGGCGCACCAACGTTGTTTTTCCGGATTGTCTCGGCCCGGTAATTGTAACCACAGGAAACTGCTGTGCTATCTTTTTTACAGCAGATTCCATTTCTCGTTTGACGATCATTTTTATGTAATTTTAAAGTTAAACTTTCATTTTACATAAGTATATATTGAATTGAAATTTAGTCAACATGAACCTAACGAAATTGTAGATAAAGGGATACTGTCAGATTGGAAAAAGGGCATTCTGAAAAAAAACAGAGGTAACTAACTGAAATACAATGGTAGCCCCACCAGGACTCGAACCTGGATCTTAGGTTCCGGAAACCGGATTTTTAGCTTTGTGATCCCTTATTATCAGTGGATTTATAGAGGAGAGGTGTTTCGGAATGTCCACTAAATGTCTTTTGGAGAACGACATTCAGAATAATTTCTAATGATCATAGCAACTTAAATCGTGTTATAAGCCTCTCAGGAATTTATTTTGGGTTTTCTTAGATGGATCAACATTGCTCCTCGTAATCATCCACTGCAGAAGCTTAACTTCGTGTCTGTTTTCACTGGGCCACATCAATCACCAATTTCCCAATACCATACCTCAAATGATATTATCTAAAATCTATGTGTCGTTATTAGATTAAAAAGCTTGCCAGCTATAGCCAGATGAAACTGAAAGGTTAGTCAGTTTAAATACTTGACAAAAGACGCCTTTACGCATAATATGTGCGTAAAGAAGATAAAAAGGAGAATTAGATGAAAACAGCAAGCGTAGGCGAAGTCCAAAAAAACTTTGCGAAAGTCATAAATGGAGTAAAAGCAGGTGAAGAAATCTTGATCACAAAACGAGGAAAAATAATTGCAAAAATTTCAGCCTTTGGTCCTCAAGAAAAGCTACAGTGGCCTGACTTCATGAAAAATGCAATTAGAAACAAAGGAATATCTACAAGCAAATTAATTCAGCTAGATAGAGAGGAGAGGTTCTAGGTGATCTATTGGGATACGAGCGTTATTATCAAGCTTTATATAAAAGAGGAACTTTCCGAGATTGTTGCTGAGAAGGCCAAAGAATTCGATCAAGCGATCCCGATAACGAATTTACACGATTTGGAGCTAACGAATGCCTTGTGTCTCAAAGTTTTCCGCAATGAAATAACGGATAAAGAGGCAGATTTTGTCAAGACTGAGATTCAAAAGCATGAAACTTTGCATTTGTATTATCGACCCGCCTTGGATTGGGCCGACATCTAG
>JAOZRE010000158.1:7296-10073 GCA_029940215.1 bacterium
ACCAGACCGCTTTTGCTTTTTCTGAAAAATATACTAGACAAATTGGATCAAAATCCTTAGATATTCTGCATGTTTCAATTGCCCACCATATCAAATCAGATATTTTCTTTTCAAATGACCATCGCCAGCTTGAACTAGCAGATATTACCGGTCTATCAACTGATACTATTAGTTTATAGTAATTGCCCGCGACAAATTCAGAATTTGATGTTAGGAAGCGGAATGGGAGTTCAACAAGCTCTCTACTTGTAAATGGAGTTCTGTTTGCAATGTCAAACTCTGAGCATTAGCTGTGAAACTGACGGTGATAGTAGTTTCCTTTTTCGCCATCAAACAAAATTCGTCCAATTTTTCAGATGTTGGAATAAAACAGGCGGAATTTACCTCGAAATCAAGTTTGATGGCCAGCTAAAATAAATCAGTGCTCCCAAATCCGATTAGTGGCAAAACGGACAAAAGGAAAAAAGAAAGCAGGCTGATTCCTTTACATCCCAGGGTAAGAGAAACGCTTGAAAAACTCCCAAGCAGGTTCACACGTAGTCGAGTATTCCAGCACAAAGGTAAATCTTTCGACACATTCAGGAAGAGCTTTAACAAAGCAAAAGAAGAGGCTGGCATTGAAGATTTTGTTGTCCAGCATAGGATCCTTAACAATGGATTGTTTTGTATCGATTCACCTGATTATACTGATGTCGCAGAAGTTTCTCTTATAAAAATCGGTCGTTCTCGATGGCCCAACGATTTAAAAACAGAATATCCTCCACCCAGCGCAATTGGTCTTTTTGCGGCTTTTTACCTTCCCATTGCCACTCTCCCTGATCGAAGAGGGCGGCACCCTGGTCATACAACAACCCCATATGTCGCGCTGGCTTGTGAACGATGGCGTAGGGATGTTCTTTTTCCGAGAGATAGGACTGTCCCATCCAGGGGAGTTCCCCTTTAAAACCGACGAGATCCATGATGGTTGGGGGGAGATCGACTTGACTCCCCGGCGTATTGATTTCAACGCCCTCGGTCAGCCAATCGGCATGAATGAGAAGCGGAATTCGGTGGTCATGGTTAATTTTGTCCTGAATTGAGTCTAGCGGCTTCTGGTTCGGCTGAAAGTTGGATGAATCCGCCGTAATAAAAAAGAGGGTGTTTTTATAAAAAGGTTGGGTTTTGACCAGCTCAAAAAACTGGCCCAAACAATAGTCGGTGTACTTAAAAGCATCCAGATAACGTTCAAACTCACCCTGATTTTTCTGACTTTGAAATGACTTGGGTACATGAAAGGGATGATGATTGGAGATGGTCAAAAGAGAAGCCCAGAAGGGTTCCGGCACACTTTTGAGTTCCTCCACTGCCTTAATCATCAACGCCTCATCACTGATACCCCAACCCAGACGCTGGGTAAGAGTCGGAAAATCATACTCATCAATAATCTTGTCCACACCGTTTTGCATCAGAAAGTGCCGCATCCGGTCGAAATCAGCATCGGCGTTATGCATCCAGATATTAAAATAACCCTTATTCTTTAAAACGGTGGGTAGCCCCTTCAGTTTGGTGTTGGGATAAAAGCGCATGATAGAAGGACCATAATTGGGCAGGGTGGAACAAAAGGAGGCAATCAATGCATGTCGGGTCTGGAAGCTGTTCGCATGAAAATTTTGGAACAGAATCCCTTTTTTGGAGAGGGCATCATAACAGGGCGAGATCCCAAGCTTGCTGCCATGAACCCCGATATCATCAGCCCGAAAAGATTCCAGATGCAGAATAACAACATTGGGGAATTGTTTCAGTTTTTTTACACCGGCCACCAATTCCTCAAAGCCTGCAGGGACCACTTCCGCTCCATAGGTTTTCTCTTTCAAAAATGGATAGTCAGCCCCATTGATCTGCAATCGATCCACCGTACCGGCGTCCAGTTTTGCCGGTTTGGGCAGGTTCAATTTTTTGGTTTTAACAAAATATTGCAGAGGGGTAAATTGCAAGGGGTCGTGAATGTTTTTGGTGACATAAGAATTGGAAATGGTGTTGGCCACCAAGCCGACCACAAAAATCACTCCCGCAAAAACAGCATGCTGAACCCCACTCATCTCAGGCAGCGCCCATTCAGGGAAAAGGCTGAACAATCCATAAGCAAACAAGGTATTGGGCAAAACCACCATCAGCAGAAAATGCCAGCTGATCACCACACCCCATACAGAAGACTGAAAGGCTTTGGCATCTTCCACATACTCCTTGACCGAAAAAGGCAGATGGGTTTGAAAAATGATAAAATAACGATAATCACTAAAATAGAAGCCAATAATCAAAAAGTTGATGGTAAAAGCAGCCACCGCGCCACCGAAATCTGAAAAGATGGCCACTCCATAAACCAACAAAGCAAATAAACTGGCAAGGGCGTATTCATAACAAGTCCCCAGCCCAAAATGCACCCAGTGGCGCTTCTGGAGATCCGGTTTCCTGGAGAGAATCATAAAACGATAGATTGTTCCGATGATAAAAACGGTCAACAGGGTCGTGAGTGATATCAATAAAGCCATTATAGTTCCAAAACCAGGTGAATGTAATTTGTACGCTCTGCAGGAACGCCACCTGAGGCACAAAGTGGTTTGTTCTCGCTTGAATTCAGCCTCAAAATAACACAGATATGTAGATTTGTTCAAACAATCTGTTCAAGTTATTAATCTGGTTAGGCTTCAAAGAAAACTTCTCTATCAAAGTTTTTGTGACACAATGAAGTGGACCCCAATGTCTAGACAAAAATCAGGTTTTTTTAAGGTGTATTTTCA
>JAOZRE010000557.1 GCA_029940215.1 bacterium
TCTGACGGTGGAAGAAAATATGAAACTGGCGATGCTGGTGGAGGATGCTGACAGTCAGGTGCGCTGTGACCGCATGCTGGATCTGTTTCCCGACCTGAGAAAATTCTGGAAATCAAAGGGCGGGGTGTTGAGTGGCGGACAGCGGCAGATGCTGGCCATTGCAAGGGCCATGGTCAATGACAGCAAGCTATTGTTGATCGATGAGCCGAGCAAGGGGCTGGCGCCTATTGTTAACGATGCCATCATTGATGCGTTTAACGAAATAAAAAAGACCGAAACCATCATCCTGGTGGAACAGAATTTTTATATGGCGACTCAGTGCGGCGATGATTACCACATCATTGACGACGGCCGGGTTGTTCATAGTGGGCTGATAGAAGACCTGGAGCATGATGACGATCTCAAACATAAATATCTGGGAATAGGGTAATCGATGAGTGAACGAACACAGGAAAAGGCGCTCCCTGTTTGGGTTAAAACAATTTCAATTGCGATCTGGTTTATTCCCTTTGTACTCATCTGGGTTATGCCGGATGTAATAGACTATCCAACCTGGGCCGCCATTACGATTTCTGGCATCGCCATGGGTTGTTTGATATTTCTGATGGCCGTGGGACTGACGATTATTTTCGGATTGATGGATGTGCTTAATTTTGCGCATGGGGTCTTTTTTACCATTGGTGCTTTTGTGGCCTGGAAGGTTTTTGCCTACGTGGTTCCTGACCTGGTAGCAGCAGATTCATTCTGGAAAAACCTGGTGGCTATTATACTGGCAATTGTAGCTTCTGCCCTGGTGAATTTCGTGTTGGGCATTATGATGGAGAAAGTGGTTATCGCCAAAGCATACGGTGATCACTTGAAACAGATTTTGATTACCATGGGGGTTGGGATCATTGTTGTGGAGATCATCCGGATGATCGGCCTGGCCGAACCGGAGATGTTTGTGACGCCGTTCTGGTTTTCTGAATCGTTTGAAGTGGGTGATGTCTTGATCATGAGATATCAGGTGTTTTCCATTCTGATGGGGTTGTTTTTCTACGTGTTGATTCAGTGGTTTTTAGGCAGGACCAAAGTCGGCCTGATTGTCAGGGCTGGCGTTGAAAACCCGGATATGATCAAGGCGATGGGATACAATCTGAAGCGGGTTTTTACCGCAGTTTTCGCTGTTGGCGCCGTGCTGGCGGGTATCGGTGGTTTGGTCTGGGCCGGTTTTGAAGAGAATATTGATGCCAGCATGGGGGACCAGAACCTGATTTTCGCTTTTGTAGTCGTCATTATCGGGGGGCTGGGCTCTGTCAAAGGAAGTATCATAGGTGCTATCATGGTCGGTCTGTTTTTTAACTATGTCGCATTTTTCATTCCCCAACTGGCAGCAGGTTCTCTTATTCTTCTCATGAGTATTATTTTGATGCTTAAACCGTCTGGACTCTTCCCACAGAAGTAGCATGAAATCAAATACACAGACACCTGTTCAAATCGCAAGAGCCCATATGCGGGCAAACCGCCGCAAGTCACCCGCGTTTATTATACCTGTGGCTGGGCTGTTATTCTGCCTGATACTTCCGTTTTTTCAACCGAGTTATTACGTCATTGACCTGGCCACAAAGGTGTTGATTTTTGGTATTTTTGCGGCAACCTTTGATGTGATGGTAGGATACACCGGGGTACTATCCTTTGCGCACAGCATGTTTTTCGGATTCGGGGCGTACTCATGTGCTTTGTTGTTTCGAAGCATGCCGGACTCGCCTGTTCTGGTTATTGTGCTCGCGGTTATCATCGCAACGTTACTATCCATACTTGTTTCGGGTATTATGGCGTTTTTCTCGCTGAGGGTGGTTGCGATATTTTTTGCTATGATTACGCTGGCTTTTGCCTCATTTACGGAGATTCTGGCCATTGAGTTTTCATCCATTACCGGCGGGGAGGATGGGATTACGCTGCAGTTACCGGAAATCTTCACCTTAAACTATAAACTGGGCCTGGGCTTGTCCGGGCAGTCGCTTCTGTACTATTTCATTCTATTTTTCTGCGCGCTGATGCTCTACTTGATGCTTCGCTTTACCAACTCTCCTTTCGGACGGGTGCTGCGGTCGATTCGTGAAAACGAGGATCGTTCCGAGGCATTGGGTTACCTGACCTTTCACTACAAACTGTTCTCCATTGTCTTCAGTTGTGTACTGGCCAGTTATTGCGGTATTCTCTTTTCATTGTGGCTGGGCTTTGTCAGTCCGGAGTCAACCCTGGGCATCCCCATCACTCTGAATGTTTTGATCATGGCATTGATTGGTGGCCTGGGAACAGTATACGGTGGTATCATCGGAGCCTTTGTTCTGCAACTACTGGAAGGGGGATTGCCACAACTTCGTGTGCTGGCGGAGGAGGTATTTCCGCAGTACCCCTGGTTGGCCGGCATTACAGGCCGCTGGTTACTGCTGTTCGGTCTGCTGTTTGTGTTGATTGTGACTTTCTTCCCCTACGGTATATTGGGCTGGTTCCGTTTGAAGCAAATGGCCAAAATCACCGAAGCCAAGGCCAATAGGGGTGCCGTTTCTTAGCCGACCGCAGGCTGCTGAGCAAGGTGTTACGCCGGATGGAGCTGGCGTATCACCTCTTAATGATTAATTGTACATTTCTCTCAGATCCTTTCCCGTTGGCGTCCGGG
>JAOZRE010000159.1 GCA_029940215.1 bacterium
AACAGGGGCACCCTTATTTTGATTGCCTTCACGGATTGAATTGTTATAGCTTAGAAAGCGAACCTTGCAAAGCTTCGGCCTAACTGAAATAAAAGCAAACAAGACCGCTGCACCATACATCAAGCAACCATGATATCAAGATTCTGGCAAATCAGACCAGCAGTTATCATTCTAATACTCCTTATTTTTATATCTCCGGGTTGTGGTCCCAGTCATGAAGAACTCACAATAGGAGCCTTGCAACATTTTCGAAAGGGAAATCAGCATTTTTCCAACGACAACCCGAAGTCAGCCATTACCGAGTATCGGATGGCGATCGCTCTCGATGACCAACAGGCCGCCTTTTATTTCAATCTTGGCCTGGCCTACTACCGCCTTGTTCTTTACGATCAGGCGATTGAGGCGTACCGCACTGCCATCAAGAAATCCCCTGACCTTGGGGAGGCCTGGTATAATCTTTCGCTGGCACTGGACAAGATAGGGGAGAGCGACCAGGCATTTCTGGCGTATGGTCAATATCAGAAACTGAACCAAAAGCAGACGATTCGGAAAAAAGAACGGACCCGACCGGTTGTCTTGCAAAAACCTAAGTTACCAGTCACTGGAAAGGATAATCAGACACGCTGATAACAATTCTCTTTTCCGCTACCTGTTGTTTTAAGAGCAATCATGAATGAGTCGCCTACCGTCGTCCCACTGGATCAAATACTCAATCCAATCAGCTCAGATTTGGAGAAAGTGGAGAAACTGCTAATTGATAATATGGAGACGGAGATACCACTTCTTTCCGAAGTGGGGCAGTATATCCTCAAATCAGGCGGCAAACGGGTACGACCAGCTCTGCTTCTGCTGGCGGCAGGGGCTGTTGGGTCAATTGAGGATAGTGCCTGTGTGGCGGCAAATATCATTGAATATCTGCACACTGCAACGCTGCTGCACGATGATGTCGTTGACAATGCTGACTTGAGACGCTCTCAAAAATCTGCTCGGACCATATGGGGAAATGAGGCCTCCGTCCTGGTCGGAGACTACCTTTTCGGATACGCATTTTACCATCTGGCGTCCCTGAACAATCTGAAGCTGGTCAACATCCTTTCGAACACATCTACCCTGATGGCGCGAGGTGAGATCAAACAATTGACCCGCAACAACCAGGTAACCATCGAAGCTGATTACCTGGACATCATCTACTATAAAACAGCCAGTTTGATGGAAGCGGCCATGCAGATCGGTTGTATTCTGGGTGGCGGCAACGATTCCGAGCAGGAAGCCATGCGGTTGTGCGGCCTGAATATCGGCATGGCATTTCAGCTGGTTGATGATGCCCTGGACTACGATATCAGCAATAAAGATACTGGCAAACAACAGGGAGTTGATCTGAAGGAGCGAAAAATCACGCTCCCGTTAAGCCATCTGATCGAAACCGCATCACCGGAGGAAGCTGCCGAGATTAGAAAAATACTGGCTGCTCCAGAAATTACCGATGAGCATGTCCAAAGAGTTTCCCAACTGGTTGCAGTATACAATTCAGGTGGATACACCCGCGAACAAGCGCAGTCATATGCGGCCCAGGCAAAAAAAGCGATTGAAAAAATTCCTGACAGCGCATATAAGATCAGTATTGAACAACTTTCTGATTTTATTGTTTTCAGAAAAAAGTAGCCCCCCTCGACCAATAGTTGCCGCGTCAATCGCTCAAACGGAGCAATGGTGCTACAGAAAACTTGTTGAAGGTAATATCATCTTTGTGGTAGACTGCCCGACTAAGAAAGCTTGACTCTCAGTGACGACCCGAATCTGTTCCCATCATGGGCACAAACCGACAGGGTTTTCCAAGGCCGGACGCTACGGATATAGTCGTTTGCGGCAGGGCTGGACGCAGGATCCGCTGCTAACTTTCTGTGCGAATCCGATCGGCAACGGCTTGGCATCTCGTTTTCAAACAGGTTCTGAGTCACCTGGAATATGCAAGTCAGGACAGGATATATTTTCAGTCACAGCAACCCGTTCAATGATTTATCAGATCAGCACTAACAAAAATATTCATGAAAAAAATTTTCCTGGATGAGTTTCCGGACAAAATAAATCAAGCTATTCAACTGGTTGAAGAAACGCCATACTTTCGGACAGTGGATTCCAACCTGCTTCAGGAGATTTTTCTGAAAGCCTGGATCTTCGAAGTAGGGACAGCTGAATTTTTAATCCGAGAGAAGAACAGAAGCGACCGCATGGTATACATTCTCCTTGATGGGGAATTTGATATATACGCCGACCAGAAGTTTATTCTGAAAATTAACCAGCCCGGAAGCACCATGGGGGAAATGGCCGTCATCAGTCCGAACACTCCCCGTTCGGCGGATGTTATCGCTGTCATCCCAAGCAAAGTGGTGGCCATCGAATCCAGTTTTCTAGGCAAAGAGGACCGTGATAGTCAGAGGCTGGCCAATGCATTTTTTCAAATGTTCAGCAATATTCTGGCTCAAAAACTTCGTATTACAACCGATCGCGCCAAACTATACGAAAACGCCGTCCTAGAAAAAAAGGAAATTGACAAGTTTAATAAAGAGATATCAGAGGTTTCACAAGACCTGGAAAGGGAATTACAGGAAAAGCTGGCGCAGATAAAGCTATTCTCAAATGTTGTTGAATCCAATCTGGATGCAATTATTACAACGGATACGGACGGGGCCCTGCTTTCAGGCAACCAGGCGTTTTTTTCAATTTTTGGGTACAAGAAGAAGGAGGTTGAAAAACTCACTCTGAAAAAACTCTTTGGTGATCTGAAAGGAGAGGACGATAGTTATTCAAAAATGTTCACCGGAGGATGGAACGGCCAAAAAATCGCCACCTGTAAGAACAAGAAAAAATTCCCAGCCTTGATATCGGTATCACCCATTCGCTCCAAGGTAGATCATAAAAGCGAACGCACCCTGTTTGCCATTGTCATCCGTGATATTACCATACAAAAACAGTATGAGGAGCATATTCTCAAGACGAATGAGCAGTTGACACAGACCTATGCCGAGCTTGAAACCACCCTGGAAGCGCTCGAAAAAAGTAATAAAATCAAGGACCAGTTTCTATCGAACATGTCGTCTCAACTGCAGACCCCGCTTGACAGTATTTCCAACTACACAGACCTGATAAACAAAAAGCTGTCTTCTAGCAGCCAACTCATTGGTTTCAAAAATTATTTCGAGCAAATCACGGAAGAGGCCAGAAAGATGGAGAAATTGGTGGGGAACCTGCTCACCATGGCGGAGCTGACTTCTGGAATGGATCTCTCATTCAACATTATCCGTTTTGTCGACTTTGCCGCCAAATTTATAGATCATGGTGAGAGGCTGCATAATGTAAAAACTGAATTTGATCCTGAGCTGACTGTCTTTGTAGCTGACGAGAACAAACTGTTTGAGGCGCTGAATGATATTTTTGACTATGTCATCCGCGAAAAGGGGGCAGATACCCCAGTAAGTCTGAGTGTCAAGCAGAACACAGAGAAATCCCAGCTCGATTTGAATATCTACTCAGGAGATAAATCGGTATTTGACGTAGAAGTGAATGTGATTGAAGAGGACCTGGTAGCAGACGGTGTGGAACTTGCGCTTCAAAAGGGTGAACTTATGCTGCCACTGGCCAAGCGGATCATCGATCTCCATCAGGGGAATATGCACATCACGACAATAGAGGAAAACGAACACATCTCTATTTGCCTGCCTCTGGATCCCAACGTTGAGCATACAGCAAGGGTCAAGGCACTGATTATCGACGAGCATGAGTGGGATCGCAAGATTATCCGTGGAATCATCGAAAAGAAATTTGTATTCAACGAGATTTTCGAGTTTGACTCACAGACCCCAGCCCTTAATGCGATTAACGCCATCAACCCTGATCTCCTCGTTATCGATCCGTTTTTCGAAGAACCTGAGTGGGAGTACGACGCCTTTCTAAAGAAACTGCTCAGCAATAACCGAGACAAGACATCCACCCTGGTTATCAGTAATAAGCTTAATAACCTGGCATACAGAAACGTCATCACAACCATCGGCATCACCGATTTTCTGTTCAAGCCGTTTACCGTGGAAGACGCACTGTTCAAGATCAACAGCATTATCGACACCAAACAACGTTTGTTCCTGCTGTCAGATAACATTCAAAAGGCGGAAAAAACAGCTGCGACAGATGGCATGACCGGCCTGTTCAACCGCAAATATTTCGACAGTTTTATCAAAGAGGAGTTAATCCAGGCGGAACTGCACAACCATGCCTGTTCCGTTATCATGATCGACGTGGATAATTTCAAGCATTACAACGACACCAACGGTCACCAATTGGGAGACGAAGTATTAAAAGGGGTCGCCCGAATTTTGAAGGACGGGGTCCGTCGAAGTGATATGGCGGCCCGTTACGGTGGTGAAGAGTTCGTCATTGTACTGCCGGGAACACCGAAAAAAATGGCTGAAAATATTGCAGAAAAATTGAGAAAAACCCTTGAGGAAGAGAAATTTGTCAATCAGGAGAAACAACCCAAGGGTACCCTGACTGCCAGTTTCGGGGTTTCATCCTTTCCTGAAAACGGGGGGACGCCGGAAACCGTCCTCAAGGGAGCTGACCATTGCCTCTATCTTGCAAAGGAACAGGGCCGGAATACCGTTGTGGGTGCCGACGGCATCATCGAACTTTAACTGAAACATTCATCAGCCTCCCCCTCAATGCCTCATGATGATCTCTAAAAAGAGATATTTGTTTCTGCTCCTCTTCACGCTTCTTATCTTTGACAGCTGCTCAAGGCACTATAAGCATCCTGATCTTCCATCAGACCGCAAGGTTTCTGAATACTCCTCTGACCATATGAAGCTGTTCAACCGCCCCTATTCAGAACTGCTGTCGGGAGATGATCTACCGGTTGAGGGGCTGAGAAGTGCCATTGAACAGAACCTGCTGTTCCTCGGTCGGATATCCCAAAACCAGACATTTCAATATGGCAGCCTGAACTATTCAGCTCTGGAGATCTCAAAATCCATGAGACTGTTCCTGTCGATTCTGGACAGAATTAACAACACAGATGAACTGGTTGCGGAATTGGAAAGGAACTTTTACATTTTCGGATCCGTCGCCAATCATGAAGAACAGGTCATGTTGACGGGTTACTATGAACCGATTTTTAAAGGAAGCCTGAAGAAATCAGCTGAGTACAATGTACCGGTCTATGGACTTCCAGATGATCTTCGGGTCCTGCAGCTGGAGCGGTTCCGAAAATCGCTTCGTTACCGAACCATTGTATATCGCCTGCTGAATGAAAAGCTGACCCCATACCACACCAGGGAAGAGATTATGGAGAAGGGCGTCCTGAACGGAAAGGCAGAGGTTCTGGCCTGGATGACGGACCCGGTAGATCTTTTTTTTCTCCAGGTTCAGGGTTCAGGTATTCTCGTTCTCCCCTCCGGTGAACGTCTGAAGATCAGCTATGCCGGCTCAAACGGGATGCCCTATTCAAGTATTGGTAAACTGCTGGTGGAGGAGGGAAAACTGCTGTTGGAAGAGACATCGATGGGATCTATCCGGAAGTATCTCAACGACCATCCGGAGGAGCTGAAAAGGGTACTGTATCACAACCAGAGTTACACCTTCTTAAACATGGAAAAGAGCACCGGACACCCGCGGGGGAGTCTGAATGTCCCCTTAACGCCTCTTCGTTCAATAGCCATGGATGTGACGGTTTTCCCCAAAAGCGCTCTTGGATACCTGGTTGCTGACCGGCCTTCCTTTGATGCGAAAATGGAGTATCAAGGGTCGAAACCCTTCGCGCGGTTCGTCGTCGCCCAGGACACAGGGGGTGCAATTAAGGGACCAGGGCGCGTGGATCTCTTCTGGGGTAATGGACTGCTAGCAGAAAAAAGTGCCGGCATTATGCGCACCTTTGGTAAACTTTATTTCCTGATTGCGAAAAAGGAGGTTCTGGAGGGCATCAATTAGTTTGAGCCAATAAATTGATGTAAAACTTCCTGCCGGACGATACGGTGCTCTCTCCCTGGGAGTTTTTCGCTTTAACCCGCCAGAACAGATAGTTGAGTTCGTTCTGTTCCATCAGACTGATCGCCAGGGCCGGCATCTCACCGACCAGTGGCTTAATCATCTTCGCCGATGCCCACTTCGATCCCTTTGGCAGTTCGAAGGTATTCTCCAGATCCAGAAACTCTTCGTCTGCAGAGATCTGCACCTTGAATTGGTTGTACTGTTTGCTGCGCCATTGAAAAATAAACCGGCCATCTTCGGCAAATGAGTGGGAGTCTCCCGGAAACTCAAGGGCGATATCACTGAATATGATAGCGTCCTTGCCAATCACCTCATTATTATTTTCATTTGACTCTTTGACATAGTTAGGCTTGTCCAGCACAACACGGACCAGGTATTTTCCCTTCTGCTCCTTTTCCGGGATGGTCAATGGCAAATGCATCACCTTTCGCTCACCTGGTGCGATTATCTTTATTGTATCCTGATAAAACCGAAATCTGCGTTTGGGACGATGTTGATAATACCAGCTTGCAGAAAATCCGATATCCTGGGCCACGTCACCCCCGTCATTGGAAACAACGAGGTTGATATGGGCTGTTTCCCCCCTGAGAATGGAATTATTGTTACTGACAGACAGTTCTTCGATAAAGAGGTCAGGTAGATCAAACTCAACTCGTTTGGGGTTTTTGCGGATAGCTTCCGTTTCTGCGCCAACCACCTTTTTCACTGCGGATTTGGCCTTTCCATTTTTGTTTTTTGGCCTGCGATGCTTCTTATCTGCTGCATAAAAATGCATATTCTGTTTTTTGGAACTGCTGGCGATAAGCTTTCCTTTTGTCGAAAATACCCTGGCTGACACCACATATCCACCCGCTTTTTTGATTTCAACCGGATATACCAGCAGAGCGCGTGTTTCAGTTTTCGCCTTGGCCACTATTCGTTTCGCCCCGTAGGTAATGATCAACTGATTGGGCATGGTGATCGTCAGCTTAACCACCACTGCACGATTCTTTGATTCATAGTTTTTGACCTTGACTTCAATCAGCTGTTTCCTGCCCGTATGAATGGTGTCCTCACCAATGGTGATTTTTTCAATTGCCAGCCTTGCTGGTTTATGTGATGCCCCCTGCAGACTAAGCGGAAGCAGGCAACACAGAATCAGGAGCAGCAGGAAAAATTGATTCAATCTCGTTCGTGGTTTCAAACCGGTACTCCATTCCATATAGATGTTTTTCATGGCAACAAACAGATTTGAAGTGATCAGAATATTACTCATCTTCAGACAACTGCTGTACAAACTCTTCTTCCTGGATAATGGCGTCGTTACGATACAACATCACTCGCCCAGACTCGCTTCCAACGATTAGATCCAGATCGCCATCAGCGTCAAGATCGACCGCTATCGGGACACTTCCCTGTAAAAACGGAAGATTTTTTCCGTATTTTTCAATCATTGACCAGGTGCCAGACAGGTCTGAACGGTCATTTTTCAGGAATACGATCCGCCCGGCATCCGTGCCAATCAGCAACTCATTGGTACCGCTGTTATTAAGATCTGCAAAAAATGGTGCCGCTCCCAGATCTACATCTATTTTGCGGTAATCCCGCCGAACGATACTGAAGCGGGCAGAATCGTTGCGGACAAAAACCAGACGACCCCGAAAGATACCCACCAGCAGATCCATCAAACCATCATTGTCCAGGTCTATCACTGTGGGTTTGGCATCACTATCAAGCCAGATATGATCGAAAAAACCCTTCTCTTCTACAAACCGTGGCTGTTCAGCTGACCCTTGGTTATCATAAAAGCGCAACCGGCCCTGCTTGGTCCCCAGAATCAGATCCAGATCACCGTCCTGGTCCAGGTCGGTCAGCAGCGGTGCAGTATTTTTTTCACCCGGCGCATCAACATAGTTCTCGGACATCAACTCAAAATCCCATACCTGTTCAGATCCCTGATTCTCGTAGTAGTAAACAGCACCCGACTTAGTGCCGATCAGCAGATCCAGGTCTCCATCCTGATCCAGGTCTCCCAGGGTAGGGGTAGACTTGGAAATCGTATCGTTCAAGATCAGGGCATTGCTCGTCCTTACAAATTTCGGCTCAATTTTAACACGCACTGGTTCAAGGTCTTCAATTTCTGTCACATCCTGTCCCAGATCATCATCTTCTGCGTCAGCCTGCTCTTCTATTTCTATTTCAACCGGCCCATCCACATCCTCAACAACCAGTGACCCTTCCTTCTGGTCAATGGAATTGTCAACTACCTTTAGCGACTCATCTCCGACTCCTTCCAGACCGCCGTTGAGATATAGCAGAAAATCACCTGAATTATTCCCGAGCAGCAAGTCTGCGTTTCCGTCACCATTTAAATCACGGATAAAAGGATGGCTGCGGGAATAGGCATTAAATGTAAAAAAAGCCTTCTCATTAGGCTCCCAAATGGTATTATCCTCACCAAATTTGCCCGGAGCAACCCTCAGGTGAATTTTCCCCTCTTCATCGCCCAGAATCATGTCTGGATTTTTGTCACCATTCCAGTCGAAAAAGGACGGGACCCCATTGCGAATAACCTTGACCGATCCAAAACGCGTTGATTCCACAGCGTACACCGGTTCTTTCACGGTGCCCTTGTTAATATAGAGGATCACTCGGCCTGCAAAATTCCCAATCAGCAGGTCCAAATCTTTGTCTCCGTCAATATCCAGAAAGCGTGGAACACTATTGGATCCCACATCAATTTGAAAATAGGCCTGATCTTTCAATATCCATCGGGGTGATTCAGGTGTTCCCTGGTTGAGAATCAGGGCAATCTGTCCCTGTTTTTCCCCCACCAGCAGATCCAGGTCTCCATCTCCATCAATATCCCCCAGAATGGGCGCACTGTTTTCCATACCGGTGATGTAGATCAGCTCTTCAGTTTTCAGCACCCAATCAGGTTCTGTTGAAGTCCCGACGTTTTCATAGTAGTTAAGATTACCACCAGCTTCGCCTACGATCAGGTCCAGGTCCCCGTCATTATCCAGATCCCCGGCAGCAATGCTGGCACGGTTTCCAGTTACAACCAGCTTGTGAAACTTAAACAGGTTTGTACTGATATTCCACAGCGATCGACTCTTGCCATGGGGCCGATTATCATAAAGAAAGACCGTCGGGTTGGCACTGCCAATCACCATGTCATCATCATTATCCCCGTCGATATCAACAAAAACTGGCGTTGACTCCCCTCCAATATCTATCAGCTGAAAGTTCCGCTCCTTGAAAACCCAGTTTGGAGAAAAAATGGTCCCTTCATTCAGATAAAAGCTTAATGTTCCGTTCTTCTGGCCCACCAGCAGATCAAGGTCTCCATCCTTATCCCAGTCAAACAGACCTGGTGCCGCGTGGGTTTCCAGGCCGAACTCCAGAATTTTAATAGGTGGTTGCACCCGAAACTTGGCCTTTTTACGAGTCCCCTCATTGTAGAAAAGCCACACTTTCCCCTCCACCGTTCCCACCAGCAGATCAAATTTTCGCTTGAGATTCACATCTGCAAAAATTGGGATACTGCCCTTACCGACTTCAATCCCCTCATAGTGGGCAGTTATCAATTTGAATACCGGAATCAGGTTATTCCCCTCGTTCTCGAAAAACCAGATTCGGCCTGCATCCGAGCCTATAAACAGGTCGAAGTCGCCATCACTGTCAATATCAATCAATGCAGGTGCAGACCGCATTCCGACATCAATGACATTGCGGATCTTTGATTTGCGTCCCTGCTTGCGGATCTCGAATATGGCCTTATATTGTTGTGTAATCAGAATAAAGTTTGGGGTCTGACGATTCCCCTGGTTTTCGAAGTAAGCAATTTCGCCATTTTCCTGACCCACAAAAATATCCTTATCACCGTCACCATCAATGTCAGCAAACGCCAACTTGGACGACCGCATTTCATGGGAGAACAGCAGGCTTTTTTCACCATTCAAGGTACCGTAGTATTGC
>JAOZRE010000558.1 GCA_029940215.1 bacterium
CCTGTATGATTCAGGCAAGGCGAAAACTGACATCCTCACAACAAATCAAAGATTGGGATCGGAACGATTGGGTGATCCTTTAGCCAGGTAAGGGTGATTGATGATAGCAAAAACAGATTCCCACATAAAACATTTTCTTCGCACGGTGTTCCCTGCCTTGGTCGTAACACTCCTTTTTTATCCTTTCTGCATTTCGACTGCCTTTGGCGATGAACCTCAACATCTGAGGCAGAGTATCAGGGCCCTGGGCATGGGGAATGCGTTCGTTGCGGCGGCAAATGATGAAAATGCGCTGTATTACAATCCCGCAGGGCTGCATGCTATCCAGCAGCATATTGTTGAAATACTCACGCTGAATGCCACTGTAAACCAGAATCTGCTTGATGTAGGCGAAGAGGATAGCGGAGACCAGGCAGCTGCCATCGGAAGTCTGGTCGGGAACAAACTCTATACGGAAATAAACCTCGGATTGCTTAGTGTCAGCGGTCCCGGATGGGGGTACTCCGTTTTCGGTAATTTTGTCTTTGACGCCAAGGTCAGAAATCCAGCTGTTCCCTATCTCCAACTGAAAAGCTACATACAATATGGTGCCATTGCCGGGATGGCGTTCTCCTTTTTAGATGAGAGACTTATCACCGGTATCAGCTACAAAGTGATCAATCGCAATGGTGTGGGCAAAGACATTCATATCGTTGATTTTCTGGACGACAACTTTTCAGATGAACTGGAAGACGATTTTTCCACCAAAGTGGGTAGCTCACCTGATGTTGGGGTGACATATAAATTTGATGCTTATTACAACTGGGAGCCAAAAGTGGCCCTGGTCCTTAGAAACATAGGGGGGATGGATTTCGAAAGTTCAGGTGAGATTCCCATGACGATTGATCTGGGATTTGCCAGCGAATCGGAACTAGCAGGGTTTGATATCATCCTGGCACTGGATATGGTTGATTTGACGCATAAAGCGACTGAATATAAGAGTTTTAAGCGAAACTTGAAAATGGGGATGGAGATTGGAATGTGGAAACGTACAAACTCCCACCATATGCTGTCATTTAGAGTCGGAAGAAACGGAACCTATAGTGCATGGGGCTTTTCCTTCAATGTCCCCTATTTTCCGATGAAAATTGACTATGCCAAGTGGTCTGAAGAGGTTGGAAATGTAGGCGGTGACATTGAAGATGAGCGGCAGGCATTTCAGATCTCTTTTAATTTTTAATGTGATGACGGTATGCAAATGAAGGTTTTATCAATATTTTTGTTTGTCCTGGGGTTGATTTTCCAAGCCGGCTGCACCAGCCAGGCCAGAAAAACTCACCTGGTCTTTGAAAAAAAATATGTGAACTACAACGAGTTGCATGCCGCTCTTGAGGCGCTGAAACCGGTGGGTCATGAGGGGGCAACACATCACCAGTATAAAGCGGTTAAAGCGCTGAGGCATATTGCCAAGCACATGGAAGATCCGGCCAAAAGAGAAATGGCGGTCCGGGCCCTGGTATTTCTGGCGGCTTTCAATGATGACCGCAATGTTGAAAAGAGTAGCCTGTCGAGAATGGATGCCATCCTGGAGGACGGGAATGAGGAAATGGCGATTAAAGTGGCTGTAATTGATGAACTGAAGAACATTATTACGGCAAAATCGGGCTACACTGAAGATAACAAGAACTATCTGACGGGAAAAGAGACGTCCGATTTCATCTTTCCGGAAGTGGATGCCAGGGAGGACGCACTGGAATATTTGATGGATCAGTTCGAATCATTACCAGAATACCTGCAATACATTTCCATAAAGGCTTTTACCCGGATTCTGGATAACCCGGTAACCTGTTATCAAGTTTACAACGGGCGCTGTAGTGATGATGATGCTGACGATCAGGAAGATTGGAAAGAGGAACTCAGGGAGCAGGTGGGAGAATGGCTTGAAGATCGAGTACTGTCGCCAATGATTAAACTCTCGCTAGTTAGACTCATTGAAAAATCTGCTGCATCTGCAGAAGACGAAGAAAAGAGCGCATCAATATCGCTGATGCAGGAATGGGTAAAGGAGGATGATATTCCGAAACAGACAAGGGATGTTATCCAGATTGCGTTGAATAAACTGGAGGACCGGTATCCGGATCTGGTGGATCAAGGCTCTGAAACCGAAGATCCACAAAACGTAAGCTACAAAAGTGATGAGGAGTATCGAAACCTGGAAATGAGTAACAGTGTGTATTTCTGGTATGCCAATTCGGAGATGATCCTGAAAAAACAACTGTTTTCAGCAAATGCAGAAGAGGGGGACGGTGAGTTTATGCAGGTCCCTTCCGAATGGCCTCTGTTCGACGGGTATAGCAGCGAACGGTCGTCAAAAGTGCTGCGAGAAATCATTTATCAGTCGACTACTGACGCATTAGCCCGGGGATTTTTGCTTTCGTCTGAGGATAACCAGATTGATGCACTTGCACAGAACCTGGTTTCAGCCGCCAGAGAATCGGTCTGGGCGCTGGACAGGACATTGACGGTGGCAGCCAAAATGTATCCGAGCTTTGAAAAGAATCAGGCGGACGTCCAATATCTGGTCGATCTCATCATGGAGCGTATAGACTCGACTTCAAGAGTTTACGAAAAGCGACTTTATTACATGTTCCTTGTTGAAG
>JAOZRE010000559.1 GCA_029940215.1 bacterium
TGTCGGTTTTAGCTCTGAGCCCCCTTACCTTGTTCGAGTCAGCACCAGAATAACGGGTCGTCTGAAATGATTTTTTGGGAATATGCTGGGTAACTGCAGCGATAAATGGTCTTCTGATACTGCCATACCGGGTTGGAACCGAAAGACATTGATGGGATGATGAGATTCAGCTTCGATAGCAATGATCCGGTCCGCATTGCCGACAGTCTGGGGTTGAATCTGAAATTTTTTGGCAAGTCGATGTATGGTGGTGGTGGGTGTTCCTGTATTGCACAAGCCGCAGCAGCTGTACAGGCGGGGGTTGCAAATTATGTTGTCGTTTTCCGTGCTTTAAGCGAGAGCCAGGAGGTGGCCTTTGGCCACTTTGCCGGCAAATTTGCAGAACTGGGAGGGATACCCGGAACGATGGGATGGATGCTGCCGTTCGGGTTGATGAGTGCCGCCCAGGGGTCAGCTATCACCGCTTCAACACATTTCCATAAGTATGGCACAACCAGCGAACATCTCGGTAACATTGCGGTTGCCGAGCGGAAACATGCTAACCGGAACCCGAACGCTTTTTTTTTATGACCGGCCGATGACCATGGAAGACTATATGAATGCTGCCATGGTTTCCGATCCTATCAGGCTTTTCGATTGTTGTCAGGAAAGTGACGGTGCCTGCGCCGTGATTGTCACCACCACCGAAAGGGCCAGAAATTTGAAGCAGACTCCGGTGCATATCATGGCCGGGGCGCAGGGCGGCCTCTGGTATCCTAACAGCGTCAATCTACTGGATAAAATTGCTGATCTTGAGTACGACGAGTCGCGGCGCGTCGCCCAAACACTTTATCGGATGGCTGATATTACGCCGGAAGATATAGACGTCGCGGAAATATACGATCACTTTACCATCCATGTCATCTGACAACTGGAAAGCTTTTGGTTCTGTAAAAAGGGTGAAGGTGGCCCGTTTACAGAAGGCGGAAGGCTGGAATGGCCAGATGGGGATCTGCCCCTGAATCCCAGCGGAGGCCATCTTTCCGAAGCTTATATTCATGGTATGAACCATGTTGTTGATGCCGTGAGACAGCTGAGGGGAACCGCTCCGACCCAGGTCAAGGATGCGGAGATTATTTTATGTACCAGTGGAAATGGCGTTCCAACGAGCGGCATTATATTAAGGAGATAGCCTGTGGCCTATTTGCCGATGCCCCAGCCATTACCCTATCCGGAGAGTGAAGGGTTTTGGAAAGGGTGTAAAAAACATACGCTGTTGTTTCAGAAATGTACTGATTGCGAAACTTATCGGCATATGCCGATTTCTTTTTCTATTTTTAAAATCCTGAATTCTCCCGCTAAAATCCCTGAATACAAAGATAGTTTTCCCCGTGAAGAGCTGGCACGGAAATCCAATGCCCTGTCAGACAAAATCAATGATGTCATCATAACTTCGACACCGCAGAAATTTGTCTCCGATCCTGAATTTGAATTTTGAAAATATAAGGATGCAGGTCAAATCATTGAAAAAATCAAGAAAAGCAAAGGCCAGGAAGGTGTCGAAAAACTCACCCGAATGGTTGGCGAAGCAATGAAGCCTCTGACCATATATGGACGAAGTTATGTTCTGGATATTTTGAAACAAAGGGGGATGCCACAATAGTCCGAGGATGAAGAAAGTTGTATTTTTTTCAAGCGTCAAGCAAGGCATCCGTACCCGTTTTAGAAAAGCCTTTTCCGGTTTAACAGTACAAGGAATCTCGTTTAGTTCTTTTAGTCCCCCTGATTCTCTTGCACGGGTTGCTATAACTTTGAGGAGAGACCGGTGAGAGTACTCTTTCTACTCAAAAGTTTGCGCCGAGCCAGGCAATAAATGACTTGATATCCAAAGATGCTTTCTTTTTGCCTTTAAGTGGTTGTTCAGTTCGGCTAATCAGCACACAATGGTCAGCCTTGATGAGCTCTGCCGTTTTTACCAGTCGATCCAAATCACTTAGTTTAGGCAGGCTCGTCAGTTTTATTTCGATGGCACAAAGACGATTATCCAATTCAAGCACCAGATCAATTTCGTGGCAATCTGACGTTCTCAAATAATAAGCCCGGTGTGCTTTATCGCTGGTTTGTAAATAGGAAAGAGTTTGTTCAATTACCCATCCCTCCCAGCTGTGTCCAATCCATGGTTGGTTGAACAGATCACTTTCAATTCGGACACCCAGTAAAGCATGGAGAAGTCCACTATCACGCCAGTATAGCTTCGGGCTTTTGACCAAACGTTTTTTCAGGCTGGCCGAAAAAGCGGGAAGGCGTCGAATCAGGAAGACGTTTTCCAAAAAATCAGTGTAATTATTAGCGGAATGATAACTAATACCCAGGCTTTTTCCGATCTGTGACGCATTCCAATTTTGACCATTCGTGGCGGCTAACATGTGAAACAAACGTTTCGTCAAGGAGGGTCTGGCGGGAAGGCCCCATTCGGGAAAATCGCGTTGAGCTAAAAGTTCGAGATAGTCGTTTTGCCAGGTTGGAAACAGTTTGTCGAGTAGAATTCCACCATCAGGATATCCTCCTGTTTTCCAAAGCAGATCCAGTGAGTGTCCTTCTAATTTCTGTTTTAAAACCCCGTCCTTTGGGCGGGGTCAGAG
>JAOZRE010000160.1 GCA_029940215.1 bacterium
CACTAGCGGCGACGCGTCATCCCGGACACCGATCCGGGATCCAGATAAAAAATATTGATACCCCGCTGCTTGCGGCGGGGGCCTTCATTTCCATGGGCCTGGTTGGTGTGAAATGTTTTTTTGCAGAATTACAACTGTGAGAATGTCCGGATCTGATGAGATTTGCTTCGGTTTGCAGGATTATCTGATTTAACTGTGGAAGGGGATGGCAGGGAGGATGCCCCTGTTATCATTTCTGCCGGAATCAGGGGCTTTGTATGAAAAATCGCTACAGAATCTTGTTTCAGGCGTTTTCCATGATGTAACGGCTGCTGCTGTCATTCTGAATCAGGTTGGCCATTGGAAAAACAACATCTTTTCTACTTTTCCAATACAACTCAAGAATCCTCTGGCAGTCAATTCCAGAGAAGTTCAAGGCCAGCTTCAACTCTCTCAGTTCCAGATTCCTCTTTTCAGAATGATACATCTGGTTCTTCTCATACTGGTCCACCATCTTTCTCAGAACTAAAATATCGCTGGAAGAGAGGTCGGTTTCATCCCCTTTCTGTTTACGGGTCGTTTTTACTCTTTGTGCTGCCGGTGGGACGTCAGAGTCTGTCCCCTGACCCAGGAAGCTTAGGATGTTACTTTCAAACATCTTCTTCTCAAAGTTTTTCTTGTAAGAACTCAGGGCGCAGCTGATTGTCGTTTTTCCAATTCCCTTCAGGGCATCTCTTTCCATCAGATCCTGATAACGCAGCTCCATCAGCTCTTCACTGTCCATATTCTCGGACTGCAGTTGTTCATCCAGGTAGTTCCTGACTTTCTGACGTTTTGAAATGGGCTCCTCTCGGGGAAGGACTCCAAGTTCTTTTTTAAACGACTTCAGTACATTACTGATTGTGCGATCTCCGATTCCGTCGAGTTCGGGCAGGCCAAGTAAATCCTTGAAATGGAGCTTCATCATATCATGCGAACTCATTTGTTCCTGCTCCTTCAACTGGTGAAGGTAGCTCTCAACCTTCTGGTATTTTTTTATTTTTGCCATGATGTCCCTTTTTCCCTTGAATCGACCCTTCAATAGTCACATATTATTTTAGGGGCTTGCCTTAGGGTCGGCTCAAAAATTACTTGGCATAATGCCGACAAAATGTCCGGTCTTTATAGGACTTTTGTGGACAGCTTATGCCAAGTAATTTTTGTACGATCCCCTAAAAACCTCTACCGAGGCTCTGACAAACGGTTTCCCTTATTATGGATGCGTAGTAACGCGAATTGTCACCTTTTTATCATAAAACAGCGTTCTAACAAAGATAAAGTCGCTAATTATTTCACATGTGTTGCGAACGTGGGAAATTGAGAGTGGGGGAAATATCAAAAGCAGAGATATTACAAAAAATTATAAAGAATTTATTGAAAAAAATCATGCTGCCGGTTTGTCGCGAACAGTATGATTCCTGTTGTGAATGTGTCGCTAAAAAATAGAACTATGAACAATTTCTGCGATATCTTTCACTGCCAGTGTCGCTTCAAGCCCTTCCACTTTTGCGGCGTCCTCAAGCATGCTCAGGCAGCTGGGGCAGGCTACAGCTAGAATGTTTGCTCCTGTAGCAACGGCTTCCCTGACCCTGATTCTGGCCGGGCTCTCTTCGCTGCCTCCGAGCAAATCTGTATAGAAATGGCCACTTCCGCCTCCGCAGCACAAAGAACCTTTTTTGTTGCGATCCATTTCTATCAGTTGCACGCCATTCAGAGATTTCAATACCTTCCTTGGGGCATTGTACTCCTGGTTCCAGCGGCCGAGAAAGCAGGGATCGTGATAGGTGATTCGGGCTTTAACATCCTTCGCAGGCTGCAGCTTCCCTTTCCGGATCAGGTTGTCTAGAAACTGGGTATAGTGGAACACTTCGAAGTTTCCGCCGAAGTCCGGATAGCGATTACGGATGGCGTTATAAGAGTGAGGAGAAAGCGTGATGATCTTTTTGACCTTCATTTCACTGAACTGCTTAATGTTGGTTTCAGCAAGCAGCTCGAACAGGCCGTCTTCCCCCATTATCTCCACTTCATTTCCATCGGACTTTTCGAGGGATTCAAGGACACCCTGGGAAATTCAGGTTTGACCAGTTCAACTGGTGGCTGCTGAGAGCAGTTGGAGAAGTTTCAGGTAGGAGGCGTGGCAGGCATCGATAAATTCATCGACGGATTCGTTCTCCTCGCGGGCGAAAGACTCATACATCAGGGGTCCCTGGTACCCGTTTTTGAGGAGGGCTAAACAGAATGCCTGCCAGTCGATTTCACCTCGAAACGGTATCAGGTGGTCGTCGTCCTTAAAACAGTTGTCGTGGATATGAAATCCAAGCAGTCGGTCGCCACAGAGCGCAAGCTCTTCGTGCGCTGTACTGTATAGTGCAGCATGGCCTACATCCAGACAAATTCCCAGCAAGGGGTGGTTCATCTCATCGAGCAAGTGGTTAATCTGGGTGATGGTCCAGTCATAGTAGAGATTCTCCACAGCGATGTAGACCCCCGTTTTTTCAGCTTCCGGAAGCAGTCTTTTGAGGGCTTCCTTTGCGTAAAAGAGGGTTTCACCGGGGGTCCGCTTTACTTTTTCATTGAAAAGATGCACCACCATATAGTTGGCCTTGATATCGTGCGCTGCAGCGAACATTTCCATGTTTAGTTCAATGGCTTTTTTCCGAACCTCGGGATCGGCATCAGTCATATCATGTCCAATCTCAGCCATATGGAAACTGTGGATACTTTGGGGTGTCACCCTGTGTTTGCGGCAGAGGGCCAGAAAATTTTGGGTTGACTGGTAGTCCCCGACTTGCCAGGACTTGTTATCGGTGACAATGGGCGTTGCCTCCAGGATAGCTATGTCGTTTTTTTTATATTGATACAGGTGCTTGAAATCGTCCAGATTCATGGCCGTGGTGGCCAGTCCCATGGGGTATCGCTTTTTAAGGGTCGTTAAGTCCATCCATTTACCTTTAATAATATGTCTTGGAGTGCTTCAGCTTTTTGAAGTGAAGGCTGTTAAGCCACGATATACCGCTTTTACAGAGCATTTGTAAAGGGGTTATTCGAGCATAGGGATTTGCATGATGATCGATAGGGCATCCTCTAAGATGCTTGACGGGTATCTTGCTATGAAGTATATTTTGCAAAAAAAATGCTGGCTGGTATTGAGTACAGACAGTTCAGGGATATTGTATTTCGCATAAAAACTTTCGACTTTACGGAGAAAAAATGGACCCTTTTGCTTTATATAAAATCAGCTATGGACTTTACATCGTCAGTTCACTGAAAGGAGACCACCTGAACGGTCAAATTGCAAATACAGTGACCCAGGTGACGGCAGAGCCGATCCAGGTGACAATTGCGTTGAACAAGTTAAATCTGACCCATGACTATGTTAGGGAAAGTGGGGTTTTCTCAGCTTCCATCCTGTCTCAGACTGCACCGATGTCGTTGATTGGGCAGTTCGGGTTTAAAACCGGACGCGATATCAATAAGTTCGAAGGAGTGGCGTATCGGATAGGGGAAACAGGGGCTCCCATTCTGACAGAGCACAGTGTGGCGTTCATCGAAGCTGAGGTTGTCAGTGAACTGGACGTCGGGACCCATACTATATTTACCGGGAAGGTGATTGATTCACAGAAGTTGAATGATCACGAGCCAATGACCTATGCCTACTATCATCAGATTAAGGGGGGGAAGTCTCCAAAAAATGCACCTACCTACATAAAAGAAGAAAGCAGTGAGTTCGGTGGCGAAAAATATCGATGCAAAGTCTGCGGATATACTTATGATCCAAAAGTAGGTGACCCCGAAAGAGGAATTGCTCCGGGAACATCTTTCAGCGAACTCCCTGAGGACTGGAAATGTCCTACCTGTTCAGCTGCAAAGAGTGAGTTTGGACAGTGTGGAAAATACAAATGTAAAGTCTGTGGATATGTATACGATCCCAAGGCTGGTGATCCTGACGCTGGCGTATCAGCCGGGACGCCGTTTATAGACGTGCCAGATGATTGGAAGTGCCCCATTTGTCAAGCGCCAAAATCTGAATTTGAAAAAGAGGAGTGAATATGAGCGGAAAAAGTGGCCTGGTGATGAGGCAGCAGTTTGACTATGAAAGCTGGACATACACCTATTTGCTGATCGATACCGAAACAAATGAAGCGGTACAGATAGACAGCGTGAAAGAACAGGTAGAGAGAGATCTGGAGATTTTCGACAACCTGGGAATCAAGGTCAAATACCTGCTCGAAACCCATGTGCATGCGGATCATATCACAGGTGCCAGCGACCTGAGGGACAAAACCGGGGCGCAGGTCGTTTACGGGGCCGGTGCCAAAGTTCCCTGCTCCGATGTGAACCTGGCTGATGGAGAAACGGTGCAGTTCGGGGAATATAGGGTCAAGGCCCTTTCAACCCCGGGTCATACGGATGGTTGTACTTCCTATGTGATCGAAAATATGGTGTTTACAGGAGATACGCTTCTGATTCGCGGTTGTGGCCGGACCGATTTTCAGCAGGGGTCATCTGAGCTGCTCTACAACAGTGTTAATGAAAAACTGTTCACACTGCCTGACGAGACACTGGTTTATCCGGCACATGATTACAAGGGGCGTTCAGTCTCGAGTATCAGTGAGGAGAAGAAATTCAACCTTCGACTGGCGCTGGATAAAACCCGGGAGCAGTTTTATGAGATTATGGATAATCTGAATCTGGCCAAACCAAAGAAAATTGATGCGTCGGTGCCTGCCAACTTAAAGTGTGGGAAAACAGATTGATCAACTCCGGCCGGAGCGTCTGATGCCCGGTCGGGTTAAACAATGGAGGAAGCAAAATGAAGCTGAAGTCGATGTTTTCGCCGGTTCAACCAATGACCGAAGTGGAAGCGAAATCATATATGGATGCGAACCCAACCGGGTCTTACCAGTTGGTTGATGTCCGGCAGCCGGGAGAGTATCAGGAAAATCATCTGCCGGGAGCCACACTGGTTCCTCTAAGTGTCCTCACAGAAGGAGGTGGTGAATTGGATCCGGAAATGCCCACGATCGTATACTGCCGCTCAGGCGGACGCAGCCAGGCTGCTGCTCAATATCTGGCCGGGTCGGGCTTTAAAAATGTCTTCGATATAGGCAGCAATATCGCATCCTGGCTGGGTATCCAGGTGACAGGGGCCTACGAGCTCAATCTGAACCTGGTGAATCCGGATGCCGAATTTGCCGATGTCTGGAAGATTGCTTACGCCATGGAAGAAGGTCTGCAGCGATTTTATCTTGTGCTCGAGGAGAAGGAGAGCCGGGAGGATTACAAGCAGCTCTTCAAACGTCTGGCAGGATTTGAGGAGTTTCACAAGGACAGGTTGCAAAAAGGATATGACCTTGATGAATCCACCACGGGTGATCTGGCGACCTTTATGGCTGAGAATCCTGATCTTGTGGAAGCTGGTGACCTGACGCAGATGTCACCGATGGGTATCACCTCCCAGTTGACCAACCTGATCGATATCTTCAGTCTCGGTATGGCCATTGAAGCACATTCACTGGATCTCTACACCCGGTTTTCAAATCAGGCCATACGGCCGGAAACCAAAAAACTGTTTCAGGATCTGGCTGACGAGGAAAAAGAGCACCTTGGTTACCTTGCCAGAGAGATGGACAAGTACCTGGCCAGCTAACCCCTTCCAGAAGCAAGATTTATCCCCACGAACAAGCTGCTGTCCAGAACAGAATGTACTGGACAGCATGCGTGGGACGTGCGAGTCTGTATAGTCCCGGCAGTATAACCAATCATTAATTATTCAATCTGAGCTCAACAGGCGATCCTGGAAAAATTCGTTTTTCAGAATGAGGGATCGGGGGCCGGTTGGGTTGCCTCCAACTTGATATTTACGATATGATAAGGACAGGAAAAACCAACCTGATAACCGATGTTCCAGGGATACAGGTTGGGAATGCCCAGGATGATAAGCTTCTAAGCGGCGTAACAGTGATCAAACCGGAAGAACCGGCCATCGCGTCAGTGGATGTTAGAGGGGGAGGTCCGGGAACCCGGGAGACCGACGCCCTTGATGCAGATTGCCTGGTGGAGCTTATCCATGCGATTGTGCTCAGCGGTGGTTCTGCCTACGGATTGGAATCGGCCAGTGGCGTTATGTCCTGTCTGGCGGAACAGAAGATCGGTTTCGAACTGGGCGGTGCGATTATTCCCATTGTACCCGGAGCCATCCTGTTCGACCTGTTGAACGGTGGGGACAAGAACTGGGGCAAATATCCGCCATACAGAGAACTGGGATATGAAGCCGCAACCAATGTGACGGATTCCACCTCCCTGGGTAATGTCGGGGCTGGTCTGGGTGCTACTGCCGGAGGTCTTAAGGGAGGACTGGGCAGTGCATCGCTGGTGCTTGATGACAACGGTACGGAAATCACGGTGGGGGCGATCGCCGCTGTGAATTCGAGTGGTAGTGTGACCATGCCCGGTAGCCCGGTAATGTGGGCGTTTCCCTTTGAACAGGACAATGAGCTGGGGGGGCAGCCGATCTCTGAAATCAAAACCCCCATTGAACTGGATTTCGGCCTGGACCTCCAGGTTGGAACCAATACCACCATTGCAACAGTTGCGACGGACGCGGTATTGACAAAGCCGCAGGCACGGCGAATAGCCATTATGGCGCAGGATGGCATGGCACGGGCAATGCGGTGGGTCCATTCGCCGTTCGACGGTGACAGCGTGTTTGTGGTGGCTACAGGAAAAAGAGAGCTTTCGGATCCGGACCACGCCCTGTCGAAGTTGGGGATGCTGGCGGCCGATTGTGTGACGAGAGCCATTGCGAGGGGCGTGTTTGAAGCGGAGAGTCTCGGAGGCTTTGAAAGCTATCGCGCCCGCTATGGACGTTTTCTTTTAAATCAATCAGGAGGGCACCATGTTTAGTCTAAGGAAGGTTTTTGGTGGAATTGCCGTAGCACTTTGTTTGACATTTGCCGCATCGTCCGCGATGGCTGCAAAAACGAGTCTGATAATGGGGATGGTGCTGGAACCCCCCCACCTGGATCCGACTGCCGGAGCAGCAGCTGCCATCGACGAAGTGGTATATGCCAATATTTTTGAAGGACTTACCCGTATTGACCGCTGGGGCGTTGTCAGACCTGCGCTGGCCAAGATCTGGAAGGTGTCCGAGGATAAGAAAACCTACACCTTCTACCTGAGAAAAGGGGTGCGGTTTCATGATGGATCTGCTTTCGACGCCAGTGATGTGGTTTTCTCTTTGAATCGTGCGCGGGGTAAGAGCAGCACAAATGCTCAGAAGGTGCTTTTCAAGCCTATCGAAAAAGTAACCCGCATGGGGAAATACACAGTAGCGGTTACCTTGACGCAGGTGACCGGGAGTTTCCTGTTCAATATGGGATGGGGCGATGCCGTCATGGTTGATAGAGCCAGTGCAGCAACCAACAAAAGTAACCCGATAGGTACCGGTCCATTCAAATTCAAACGCTGGGTCAAGGGTGATCGGGTGGAAATGGTCAAAAACACGGACTACTGGGGAAAACCGGTCAAGTTGCAAAAAGCGACCATTAAGATTATCCCGGATCCAGCAGCGGCAACAGCAGCCCTGCTGGCGGGTGATGTTGATGCCTTTGCCAACTTTCCCGCACCGGAAGCACTGAGCCAGCTGGAAAATGATCCTCGGTTGAAGATCGTGATTGGAAACACTGAAGGGGAGACGATTCTCTCCACAAACAACCAGCGGGGACCATTCAAGAAGCTCAATGTTCGCCAGGCCATGGCCTATGCCATTAACCGCCAGGAAATCATTGATGGGGCGATGTTCGGATTTGGAACGCCCATCGGAACCCATTTTGCACCTCACCATCCGGCATATGTCGATCTGACAGCAAAATTTGCTTATAATCCGCAGAAAGCGAAGCGGTTGCTGGCTGAAGCGGGCTATCCAGATGGCTTTGAGGCGGTGCTCAAGCTGCCTCCCACTCCTTACGCACGGCGAGGTGGGGAAATAGTTGCGTCTCAGCTGCGAAAGGTTGGTATTCGACTTGAAATTATCCCGGTGGAATGGGCACAGTGGCTGGCCCAGGTTTTCAAGAAGCGGGACTATGATCTGACCATCGTTTCCCATACCGAGCCGATGGATATTGGCATCTACGCCAGGAAAGATTATTACTTTGCCTATGACAGTCCGAAGTTTCAGGCGTTGATGAAGAAGCTGAACAATACCGTTGATCGGGATGCCCGCCATAAAATTCTGGGGGAGGCCCAGCGAATCATCTCCGATGATTGTGTGAACGGATACCTGTTCCAGCTGGCAAAGGGTGGTGTCTGGAACAAGAACCTGAGAGGTCTGTGGGAAAACAGTCCAATTCAGGCCAACGACCTGACAGAAGTATACTGGGTGAAGGGATCTGAACAATGAGTGTCTTCCTCGCCAAAAGAATAACAACCCTGGTCCTCACACTGTGGTTGACCACGGTTGTTATTTTCATTGTACTTGAAATCCTGCCTGGTGATCCGGCGGCTGTGATGCTGGGCATGAATGCCGAGCCAGAAACGCTGGCGGCTCTGAGAGCCGAACTGGGGCTGGACCGCCCAGCAATGGTCCGCTATTTCAGCTGGGTCCAGGGCCTTCTTCATGGGGATCTCGGGATCAGTCACACTTACGATGTGCCAGTATCTGAACTGATTCGGGAGCGCGTCGCCATCAGCCTGCCTCTAACGCTTTTTGCAATTGTCCTGTCAACGGTCATCTCCATTCCACTGGGCATTATTGCGGCTACAAGACAAAATAAACCCGCCGATTTATTCGTGATGGGGTTCTCCCAACTGGGTATTGCCATTCCCAATTTCTGGTTTGCATTGCTATTGATCATGTTCTTTTCCATCACTTTGCGCTGGGTACCTGCCGGCGGTTTTGTCGGATGGGAAGCTGGTTTTTTCCCGGCGATGGGGTCACTTATTCTGCCGGCTGTGGCGCTTGGGTTGCCCCAGGCCGCCATTTTGGCACGTGTCACCCGCTCATCGCTGCTGGAGGTGCTGCAGGAGGATTTCATCCGCTCCGCCAGAGCAAAAGGAGCAACCGAACGCCGGGCGCTCTGGCGTCATGCACTGCGGAATGCACTAATACCAGTCGTCACCATCATGGGGTTGCAGTTTTCTGTTTTACTGGCCGGGGCAATTATTATAGAAAATGTCTTTTACCTGCCAGGTCTGGGGCGACTGATTTTTCAGGCAATATCCCAACGTGACCTGACCGTTGTCAAGAATATGGTCGTTGTACTGGCGGCGACGGTGGTGTTTATCAATTTTATTGTGGATATTCTCTACGTGGTAATTGACCCGCGTCTGCGTGGAGGTGATCATGGCTAGACGATTAAATGAGATTTTTCGGCATGGTCTTGAAAACAGGAGCTTTGTCATTGGCGGGATAATTACCCTGCTCTTCTTCCTGATTGCAGTGCTTTCTTACATCTGGACCCCCCACTCCATCGAAGACCTGAGTATTGTCAATCGGCTGAGGCTGCCAAATGCAACCTATTGGCTGGGGACCGACCATTTCGGCCGGGATATTCTTTCCATGCTGATTGTGGGGGCCAGGAACTCGGTGATTGTTGCTTTTGTCGCCATCGGCATTGGCATTGGAATTGGCGTGCCCCTGGGGCTGATTGCTGCTGCCAGCAAAGGGTGGACCGATGAGATCATCATGCGTTTCAACGATTTCACCTTTGCCTTTCCATCCATCATCTCCGCCATCATGATCACTGCGATTCTGGGGCCTGGAGCGGTGAATTCCATCATCGCCCTCGGTATTTTCAATATTCCGGTTTTCGCCCGGGTTGCCCGGGGAGCGGCCTTGA
>JAOZRE010000161.1 GCA_029940215.1 bacterium
GACGTTTTCCAACAGCTCCAGGGATGGATTCATGCGTGTTTTGTATCATAATACCCTCAGCGGAGGGGGACAGAACAGTTACGTTCATTCATCAGATGTTCTGTACCAGTCGTATCATTGTCCGGTGAATACCACAAGCAACGCCCGGAATTTTCAGTTTATTTTTATTGAGTTGTGATTGAAATGTTAACCTTCTGTGATAACTTCAATCGCCGGGTGGGTTATGATAGAAACATATTGATTCCCAAAGATCCATAAACCTAAAACAGAGGACCTGACAAACAGGTTGTCAATCGGAGGAGTTCAGATGAAATCAATAAAACTTTTTGTTCTACTTGGTATAATCGGACTGTTTGCGGTCGGAGCGAAATTTGCGATGGAAAAACCTATGAGCAAATCCATGTCGGATGCCCAGGTCGCAACATTCGCCGGCGGTTGTTTCTGGTGCACGGAATCGGATTTTGAGAAAGTGGAAGGCGTTGTGGAAGCTGTTTCCGGTTATGCTGGGGGGCATGTTGTCAATCCAACCTATGGTCAGGTTTCCTCAGGCCGAACCGGACACACAGAAGTCGTACAGGTTTACTACGATCCGAAAAAAGTGTCCTATGATGAACTACTGGATGTTCTCTGGAAAATCATGGACCCGACTGATCCGAACGGACAATTTGTGGATAGAGGCTCCCAGTACCGACCGGAGATCTTTTACCATAATAAGGAACAGAAAGTGATGGCTGAAGCATCAAGAGACCGTTTGGCAAAATCCGGTCGTTTTTCCAAGCCCATCCACACCAAAATCACTCGGCTGGAGAAGTTCTATAAGGCTGAAGAATATCACCAGAACTACTATAAAACCCACGCGATTCGATATAAATACTACCGGTTCAACTCAGGCCGGGATCAGTTTCTGAAGAAAGTGTGGGGAGACGATATGATGGTGAAAAAAAAGATGGGCAAGAAGAAAATGATGAAAAGCGGCAAGTATATGAAACCGGCTGATGAGGTCCTGCAGAAAAAACTGACGCCCCTTCAGTACGAAGTCACACAGAATGAGGGGACAGAAAGGCCTTTCAATAATGAATACTGGGACAATAAACAGGAGGGAATCTACGTTGATATCGTTTCCGGGGAACCCCTCTTCAGCTCACGGGACAAGTATAAGTCTGGAACGGGGTGGCCAAGCTTTTTCAGACCACTTGTCACTGAAAACATTGTCAAAAAGCAGGACAAGAAACTGTTCACAGCCAGGACAGAAGTTCGCAGCAAGCATGGCGATTCCCACCTTGGGCACCTGTTTGATGACGGGCCCAAGCCAACTGGATTGAGATACTGCATCAATTCCGCCTCCCTGCGGTTTATTCCAAAGGATAAGCTGAAGCAGGAAGGATACAAGAATTTTGCGTCACTGTTTGAATAGGGATGTTCTCTGCGGGAACCCTATGGAAACGGTTTCCATTGCTCCCCCAGATATAAATTGACCGTAATAGTTCAGCACAGTGTCAATAAAACAACTAAAGGGGTGGTGTTTCAAGAACCTTGGAAGCCAGGGATGGCTTCCGGAGCTCCAAGGATGGATTCATGCGTTTCTTGAAATACCACACCTTTGGTGCGATGCTTAGTGAATATTTAAAATTGACCTACAGTTTTTTCTCAATGGTGCCACCGGCCCTGTCAACGGCTGCCTTTTCAAATGAAGCCTGAAAACCGGGGGAGTAATTCATATACTGAGGAATGGGATATCGCAGCCCTGCAGCGTGAGTACTTTCCAAACCCTCCATCATCATTTCCATCTTTTCTGCAGGACAGGAAAACGCCACTTCGTGGTCATGTGCCCCACCCCAGATACGATCTCCGTTACCAAGGGTAATATACTGAGGCTTATTTTTCAGCAGGGTTTTGGCAACCCCCTCGTAGCAGGATCCCACACGCCCCGCTGCGCTGAAGTCCAGAACGCCTCCTGCCATATATAGATACCCCTGTACAAACCGCATTGCCTGAGCCGGCAGGCAGAATACCAGAATCGTGTCCGGAACGACCTTTGTGCGGGTCAACGGGGAGATAATCATACCTACAAACTCATTCTTCAGATCCGGCAACTCCAACTGAAATCTATCATTTGTTTCAGCATCCTTTGCATACAGTCCGGCACTGAACTCGTTCCCCCATTTTCTGTCTTCTTCGGTAAAAGGATCCCACCCATAAACACCTCGAACCAGCTTGCAATTGATGTCCGCCTCTGTAACGGCCATCGTCCAGCCATACGTCCGCGCCATCTTGAAGTTCTGACAGACGAAATTCTGCAGCTTCATATCCCTTGAAGGCCGTTTATATTCAGGAAGAATCTCATCCTCTGATCTAATCAGCCTGATCGCCAATGGAAACGTTCCAGGCCTGATCAGCGTTTCAATTCTTTCACCATACTTCCGAAACTGTTCCAGTGTTGTTGTCATTCTCATCCTTTAATAAAATGTGTGGTAGCGGGGAAACTTGAGCCTACGGTGCCAGACTCCCATCGGGTTGTCCAACGATATCGCCCTCATGCTTATATCCAAACAGGTGAAAAAAGAGGTGAATTTGCTGGAACAAGCAGTACACATTGGTTATGATATGGTATCACCGGCGACAAATCAGACCGGACGTTTTTCTATTGGCAACCAGACCTGGTAGCAAGCCTGATGAAAAAGACCCACCATTCATTTTCTGGCATCCTGTTCGTTATCTGCATCCTTCTGAGTATTCTCACACCTTTAACGATCAGCGCGAAACAGAAGGTCTACGTCGTCCCGGTTTCCGGACCCGTCGACCCCGGGATGGCTGCCTATATCGAGCGAAGCCTCAATAAATACGCTAAAGACGCCGAAGCCCTTGTTATCATCGAGATGGACACCTTCGGCGGCCGGGTGGATTCAGCACTTGAAATTGTCGACCACATCACCAACATTCCTAAAAGTAAGGTCATCTCCTTCGTCTCAAAACGGGCAATATCTGCAGGCGCGTTAATCGCTCTGTCTGCTGACGACCTGGTGATGAAGCACAACACCATGATCGGGGACTGTGCCCCCATTGTCATGTCCGCCGAAGGGCCCAAGATGCTTGGCGAGAAAACCCAGTCACCGCTGCGCGCCAAGTTCCGGGGACTGGCAAAACGCAACGGATATCCGGAATTGCTGTCTGAATCGATGGTCTCCATTGACATGGAAGTGTATGAAATCGAATTTACCGATAGAAAACGGACCATGGACGCTGTCGCCTATGCCGACTTGACACCCGTAGAAAAAGAGCGCATTGTCTCCCGAAAAACCATTGTCGCCAAAGGGGAACTCCTGACAATGGATAACATCGAAGCAGAGGAACTTGGCTTTTCAGAAATGAGTGTTGCAAGTATTGATGAAATGCTAAAGGCCAGGGGCGTCACCGACTATGAAATCGTCATAATCCAGGAGAGCTGGTCAGAGACCTTCGTACGATACATTGGCTCTATTGCCCAGATCCTGATGTTGATCGGCCTGGGAGCCCTCTACCTGGAATACAAAAGCCCCGGCTTCGGCTTTTTCGGTATCATCGGTATCTGCTGCCTGGCCCTGGTTTTCCTGAACCAGTACCTGGTCGGGCTGGCAGACTATACGGAATTGATGATTCTCGTGATCGGCATCCTGCTGCTGGCTGTCGAGGTCTTTGTCATACCCGGATTTGGCATCGCCGGAATTACCGGATTGCTGACCATCGGCATTTCGTTGATCCTGATGATGCAGGACTTCGTCATCCCGGACCCCTCCCTCCCTTGGGAGCAGGATCTGATGTTGGCAAACCTGTTCCAGGTTCTGGTCTCCTTTCTACTGGCCTTTATCCTGACCCTGTTTGTTTTCCGTTATATCCTTCCACGTCTGTCAATCGGATCCAGCGGTCCCTTTCTCAGCAACGATCTCAGGGCCTCACGGGTTGTCCCGGCCAGAAACAAAGGAATCCAGGTGGGTGATATGGGAAGAGCAGACAGCCTTCTCAGGCCGTCCGGCAAAATTGTGATAGGGCAAAAACGGCTGGATGCCGTAAGCGCAGGAGAATTTATTGAAAGAGGAACCCCGATCGAGATTACTAAAATCGACGGCAATCGAATTATCGTCACAACAAAAAGCTAAATATGGATCATCCCATCATTATCCCAATAGTCCTGCAGTTTGTCGGTGTTGCCATTATTATGGCCGAAGTCCTGATACCATCGGGGGGGTTACTGGCAATCCTTGCTATCGTACTATTTGGATACTCCCTCTTCTCTGTATTTACCGGTATATCCACCCAGATGGGCGTCGGGTTTGTCCTGGCGGATCTGGTCATTATTCCAGTCACCGTGTATTTTGCTTTCAAAGCACTGGCAAAATCACCTGTTACGCTCCGAAAAAGGCTCTCCAGTGAGCTAGGGGTCAGTGTTCAGGACAAAGACCTCGAACAACATATTGGAAAGGAGGGTATCGCTGTAACCGATCTGAGGCCGTCAGGCATGGCCATGATCGCCAATGAAAGGATTGATGTGGTAACAGAAGGAAACTATCTGGCGAAAGATTCGCCTCTCATCGTTGTTACGGTGACAGGCAACCAGATCATTGTTAAAGAAAATTAATCTCAAGGAGATGCATTATGAGTATTCAATTTCTTGTGTTAGGTGTCATTATAACGATTGTTATTCTGATCCTGGTATTTTTCATCGGAACAGCATTAAACCTCTGGGTTCAAGCAATTGTTTCAGGGGCATCTGTCGGTCTGGTGAATATAATCTTTATGCGGTTTCGAAAAGTTCCCCCGGCGTTGATTGTTCAATCCAAAATCATGGGGATCAAGGCAGGGATTGATCTGAGAACAGATGACCTGGAATCCCATTTTCTGGCAGGTGGTAATGTGTCTCGGGTGGTTCAGGCGTTGATTGCAGCTGACAAGGCCAACATCGAACTGGATTTCAATCGTTCCGCCGCCATCGATCTGGCCGGCCGTGATGTGTTGGAAGCCGTGCAGATGAGTGTCAACCCGAAGGTCATTCAAACACCACTGGTCGCCGCTATGGCCAAAGACGGCATTCAGATGAAAGCCATATCGCTGGTGACAGTTCGAGCCAATCTGGACCGTCTCGTCGGTGGAGCAGGTGAAGAGACAATCCTGGCCAGAGTCGGTGAAGGCATTGTCACTACCATCGGTTCTGCAGAAACCCATAAGAATGTGCTGGAAAATCCCGACCTGATTTCAAAAACCGTCCTGGCCAAAGGGCTGGATGCCGGAACAGCGTACGAAATTCTCTCCATTGATATTGCCGATGTGGATGTCGGAAAAAACATCGGGGCCGAACTGGAAACAGACCGTGCCGAAGCAGATAAGAAAATCGCCCAGGCAAAGGCTGAGGAGAGAAGAGCCATGGCATTTGCAGTTGAACAGGAAATGAGAGCCCGGGTCCAGGAGATGCGAGCCAAGGTTGTGGAAGCGGAAGCCATGGTCCCCATGGCAATGGCGGAAGCGTTCAGAGCTGGCAATCTCGGCATTATGGACTACTACCGCATGAAGAACATCGAAGCGGACACCCAGATGCGGGACAAGATCGGTAGTGAAGATCAAGAAGAACAAGAAGAACAACAGGAATAGAACATGGAAAACATATTTGAATACCTGATCCCGCTGATCTTTATTCTCGGTTTTTTTAATTACAGGAAGAAAAAAAAGCAGCGGGCAGCAGAGAAAGACGCCGATAAAGCCGTGAAAAAAAGCGATGGGCTGTTTGGTAAGCTGAATAAAATGATGGAGGAGTACCAGGAGAGTGATCTCAAAGGGGCTCCGGTTGAGAAGGACAAAAGCAGGACCTGGGCCGGTGACCCGATGGAACAGGGGCCTGTTTACAGGGAGCCGGAACCTTGGGAAGACGAGGATGAGCCTCTCGAGAAACCTGGTAGTGAGCAGGTACGATCCATCCCGGTAGAAGCAGTCAGTGACTCCAGAATCATCGAGCAGCCGGAGGTCAAGCCTCAGAGACCTGAGGTTCACCGGGAGAAATCAGCGGGAATCAAACCGGTCCCGCTGAAGCCGCAAATCTCGGCTCCAGGCTTCAATAAGATGCGAAAAGCAGACCTGAGACAAGCCATTGTCTGGTCTGAAATACTGGCGCCACCTAAAGCTTTGAGAGATAAGTAGCTGGTTATCCGTCCGCCTCGTAGTCCCTCACTGCGTGGCGGCTTTCCCGCGGAATTTTGGCCGTTTCAACCTGTTTTGCTGTCAGCCAGTGAATCTCCCGATTTTCGTCCGCCTTGACCTCCCGAACAGAAGAAGCCAGGAACAGATCCGTCTGATACACCTTTCCGTCTCTCTCGTGAAAGAAAAACCCAAGCCCTTTGTCAAGGCTGATTTCAAAACCCGCCTCTTCCCTGGTTTCGCGTACAGCTGCATCTTCAGACGTTTCACCGGGGTCCACATGTCCCTGTGGAAAAACCAGGCAGGAGGGGTCGGAGTTGGCTGAGACCAGCAGATATTCATTCACGCCATCGACCTGCCGCACGACCATGGCCGCGCCCTTGCGTATAAAACCGGCCTCTGCCAGTTTTCCCCGTAAGGGAAGCATCGACTCCAGGGTAAACGGTTTAAGACCCGCATCATCATAAAAATCCTGCCATTTCAAGTCAACCAGTCGGTAGTTGTAGGAGGCGAACACATCCGCTTCCGGTTCATAACCCAGGGTTGCGGTTCCGGATACCGGATAAGCCAGATAGGTCACAATGCGGTTGTAAAGAATCCGTTTTTCAGCCAACATTTTTTCAAGTTTGATAGGCAGCAGCTGCACTTTTAGACCGGTTTCCTCTTCCGCTTCCCTCAACGCAGCCTCCTCATCGCTCTCCCCCGTTTCCCGTCCGCCACCCGGCAGACCCCAGAATGTGACGTTTTCCTTGATGGCGAGGTGCTTTAACAGAATATACTTCCCGTTCTCAACGATCACAATCTGTACGCGTGTGTCTCTTTTTTCCAGCGGTTCCTGCATATGTCTTACGAGCCTGTATTGTGTTTAAAAAGGGTGCAGCAGAAAGGGAATATGAACCTCTTCGGACGTCAGGCCGCCATGATGGCCATAAAATCGCTGTTCAAACCGACCCTTTTCATACCACCAGACCGATTCGGATTTATATGGCAGGATCATCAGGTCCCCTGCCCGGTCCACAAATCCTGGATGCAGCGGGCCTTTACCGAACAGGCCCGCCTCAATCAGCTGCTGAATCGTCAGTACGTCCGCCTTTCCTGCCAACCTTTCAGAAAGGAAAGCTTGAGCCTCCTGCAGGACGCCATCCTTAAGATAGATGATCATGTTCCGGCAGGAACCCCCCGGTATGATAGTCTCCCCTTTTTTATTGGTTCGGACATGCTTCTTAAAGCCACTGAAGGCAGGATCGGTATTGAGGTAGATGGTGGTTGCTGGATCCACAGCCGTCTGCCCATGATCGGCGGTCATTATGAAACAGGTGTTTTTCAATTTCCCAGCAAACCGATTGAAAAACTGTTGTTCAAGCACCCTGAAAAATGAGTCCACCTCAGCTTCAAACTGGAGAGAGTCCGGACCGTAATGATGGCAAATGTCGTCGATGGGGGCAAAATAGAAAAACAGGTAGTTGGGCTTCGGGCTGCCGGTGATCACGGATTCCATGTTCACCAGGGCTTCGGACAGTGTGCCATATGGGTGCGTGGCAGCCCCCTTGAAGACCACATTGCTGAACGTTGATGGGGTAAAGGCCTTGTGTTGAAAAATGTGCGACGTCACCCCTTCCTTTTTCAACTCCTGATAAAGGGTTCGGGTCGGAATGATCTCCTCAGGGCGAACACCTGACGATCTTAAGTTTTCCCGCTTGTGAATGCCAGCCTTGGAGAAAAGCAGGGGCGCAATGATGGTGTCTAGCTTCGGTTCATAATATTGCCAGTCAAAAACCGTACTCTGTCCCACAGGAAGGCCGGTGTGAATGGTTGTCACATGGCAGGCGGTGGTGGAGGGAAACTGTGAATCCAGTCGGGCAATACGACCGTTGTCCTGAAAATGTCTGAAAAACGGATATTTGTCGCGATAGCGCTCAAAGAAATGCCACCCGAAGGCGTCCACCAGGAAAAAAATGACGGTGTCAACCCGCGTGTCCAAACCATCGAACAACGTCTCCCTGAAAGGCAGGTCCCCCTCTCCCGTCAGCAGGGAGGAGATAAGCTGGGGAATTCGGGAGAAACAGTACCCCTCGTAGTCTGGTTTGACAAAGTCTGGATGAAGCATGGGAATAGGAACAGTTTAAGATCGACCGGCACCTGAAGACACCTGCCTGCATTGGGTCCGCAAAACGGGGTTCTCGGAAATGATGCCTTCAAGTTTCGCCATAAAAGTATCTGGCCTGAACTCCTGAGGCGGAAGAAACAACTGGGAATATTTTCTCTGCACAGAACCGGCAAATTTTTGGGTTGCCGTTGCCGGGCATCCCATATAGAACGACAGGGCAGTCAGATACTCCCCTCTGCCCCTGGCCCCTTCTTCGCGAAGGCGGTCGTAATTGATCAGGGAATAGCGGCTGCGGTCTCGCCTGGGCCTGTCCCAATCCTCCTCTCTGTCTGCAATGGAGATGCAGTATATAGTCGTACTGGTGGAGGAGAGCATCATCAAGACAATCAGGTCATTACTCTGTCGATCGTAGCGACGTCCCGGGCTGACATGGACATGGGTATAACCCGATCCGTACCCGCTGCAAATGCCACGTGAATAGGCAGATACGTCTTCAGCTGCCAGGAACAGCAACAATCCCAGGAACAAGAGCACTGTTTTTTTCATCAGATCAACTCGAATTATTATTTACCGGTTTCCGGAAAGTTGCTGCTGAAAAACATCGGTTTTAGCTGAAAACAGTTGAGTAAATCGGATCGAACCGTTAAGAATAACCTTCGCCTAAATCACAGGAGTTGTAAACAGAAACCGAATCAAGTCCAACGTGACACCTGATAAAGACAGACGAACCCGATTTTTCAATTGCCAGAGCATGAGACGAACGATGCAACTGGGAATGTTCATCCTGCTGACACTCGTATTGACAACCCCGTCGTTGCGAAGCGCAGAGCTGAATTTCCCCTCGTCTGACTACTTACAGGAGTTGAGCGCAGAGGCTGATCAAAGGTCCCTGCACAACAAGGGGTACTGGCACGTGCTGCTCCACTACCAATCCCGTTCCTCCTGGCTCGGATGGGAGAGTGAGATTGACGACCCCGCCTTTTTTCTGGCACCGGAAGGCAAAAACAGTCCCAGGGCTGAGCTTCAGGCAACACTGGCTTCCTTTTTCCGTCCGGTATCTGCCGACACGCTCCCAGGCCATCCCCAATGCCGTTTTATTGCCCGATATACCTGGCTCAAGGAACAGCTCAATATCAACCCGGATCTGATACCGTCACCATCCTGTCCATCGTTTGAAAAATGGGTTAAAGAGATAAACCCGAAGTCCGCAACCCTTATATTCCCTTACTATTACAACAATGCACCAGCCTCCATGTTCGGTCATACCCTGCTGCGTATCAATGCCGCAAATCCGGGTCAACCAGCCCTCCTTAGCTATGCGGTAAACTACTCTGCACTGGTGGACCGAAAGCAAACAGGGCTGATCGAATACGGATTCAAGGGGATCACCGGGGGATTCAAGGGTGTATTTACCATTGCGCCCTATTATCTGTCTGTCCGTTCTTATAATGACATTGAACAACGCGACATCTGGGAGTATGATCTCAATTTCAGCCTTGAAGAAGTCAACCGTATGGTCCTTCATCTCTGGGAGCTGAAGCATACCTTCTTCGACTATTATTTTTTCAGGGAAA
>JAOZRE010000560.1 GCA_029940215.1 bacterium
ATCCAGATTGGCTTCTTCTTCTCGGATTATCTCTAATTCGGCTGCCTGTAGGGTTTCCATCGGGGAAATTAATTTCTGAAGTTAGAATCGTCCGCTGCGGCGGTCAGTTTCGGGTATAAACCAGATCCCGTGTTTTTTTCTTAATTGCAGCAGGCTTTCGCTCTGCAGTCGGTCGTTATACTTATGAGCGCTATTGATAGCAGTATAGATATTTCCACCATAAAATGTCAGGGTAAAAAATCCGAACAGGCCTGTAAGGGGAGCGTCCTCATTGTTTACCGCATCCACTGTGGCTATCCAGAACAGGCTGGTCAGAAAAAAGGCGTAAAGCGCTTCCATACGCCTCCCGGTATATAAACTGCCTGCTCCCGGGATAACGGCGGACATTGAGCCTGCCAACCAGGGGGATTTGGTCTCAGGCTCGGGCAGATTCTCCCAGTCTCTAACAAAATCCTGAACCAGCTGACCATCAGGATCCCCGGCATCTACGTCGGACAAGACAGTCATGGCAGATGATATACTGTCAGAACGCAGGCGATATGGGCTGCTGCGATCCAGATCAAGCAGGGAGATCCCATATAAAATCCTGTAAGAATTACCCGTCAGACTGTCAGACAGCTGGTCATCCGAATAGGCCTGCCAGTGGGCAACCGCCTCATCACTCTTTCCGCCCGCCATATAGGATCGCCCTATCTGCAGGCTAACCTTTTCTGTCCGCTCACTCTTCGGAAAGAAATGCAACAGCCGTTTATACTCCGTCACCGCCCGGTAATACTCCCCGCTGCGGTACAGGTGCATGGCATACCGATACAACATGTCATCATCGAGAACCAACTCTGTCGAATAGGCCTGAGAGGAACTCAGCAGCATAATCGCCGCCAGCAGGATTTCAAAAAATCGCTTGAATAGATGATTCATCAGCTGAATCAACAGAAGGATTTAAGAAACAAGGGGAGAGACGTTTGGTGCGAGCAGAGAGAATCGAACTCTCACGGCCAAGGGCCACAGCCCCCTCAAGACTGCGTGTCTACCAATTCCACCATGCTCGCTCTTTCGTGGATAAGCTTGCGTTGCTAAAGATTATTGTCATGTATGATTGATTGTGTGTCAAGCAGAAATGTGTCAATAGCCGCTCTCCAGCACCTTTAAGCAGAATCCATCAGGCATGACTAAAACCTCGTCTGCCGAGGAATGATAGAAATGAATAATTTCCCGCCCACCAGTTGATATTAACAGGTCACCACCCTTTTTTGATCTTGACACGGCTTCAATAGCGCCATAATATAATAGTCAACACGATGGGACAGGTTAGCATACTCACCTGTTTCAGAGGTTACAAACGGAAATTACTTCCAATTGAAGGCGACATAGCCAAGCGGTTAGGCAGAGGTCTGCAAAACCTTTTAGATCGGTTCAACTCCGATTGTCGCCTCCAACACCCCCACAGATATCTTGTTCAAGTACAGCCTGCCTGGATGGCGGAATTGGTAGACGCTCAAGACTTAAAATCTTGTGCCCGCAAGGGCGTCCCGGTTCGATCCCGGGTCCAGGTACCACGCACCAATATAGGGTTTAAAGCCCGCAGTGTATTTTTGAAGATTCTGGTATTTCGCTGTTTTTTCTCACTGGGGACACACTGGGGACATGTTGTTACATCCCTGGGCAGCTCAGTTCGGGCACATTTTTTTTTGGGTGTCGGTTGACAGTCGAATAGGTAAAAACAGTCGATAAGACCAGAGGTAAAAGGGGAAAGGTAATCCAAGAAGGGAACAGTGGAATTCAGTTTGTTTTTGTCAACATAACAGCGTACTTCAGGCTCACCGTAGGCAGGTATCAAAATAGCCGTTTATCACCCTTATAGCCTTCTTAAACACGGGAAAAGGCTATGTTTAACACAACCTATGTAACTCTAATTGTTTTTTGAAGAGACCGGTACAAATCCAGAAATTAGGACTTCATTACCAAGGACTGGATATAAGGTACAGCCTCCTCCGATACGGGATAAAGGCTTATCCCATATCGCACAGATGAAGAGATCATGGCCAGTGATACATTACTGAGGATTCTGCTGTGACATTTCAACTAATTCCTTCTCATACCTCTCCACCCAGCTATCAGCACCACATTCTTTCATGATTTGGATCGCTTTGTTCATTTGTTCCATCGTTTCACTATTACTCCGTTCATTCATGCCACAAATCACTCATTTTTGATGGGTATGGCGGGTGAATAATTAAATTTATTTCAGGGTTCAATTAGCTGATTTAGAGCTTCAACCAGCTTGTAGACAGTAGTGGAAGGATTATTATTCAGTTTATCTCTTGGATCATGTATCTTTTCTAAATTCTTTGCATTTCGAATAGCATCCTTTTGTTTTTCCCCTTCTTCATCGTCGTTACCTCTTAAAAAGGAATACATATTTTTACTATTCTTCTCATACCCACCCGGAACAAGTCCATCGAGTTTTTTTATTATATCATTACGATGAATAGTGGCATCGTAATAATTAAAATGCAACAAATACCAGAGTTCAAAAGAATCATTACTGTATGCAATCTTGATTTTGTTATGGTTGCCTAACTGGAAAGCACGAGAAATATTGT
>JAOZRE010000009.1:0-22766 GCA_029940215.1 bacterium
TTTTTCTTAAAAGAAAATAGATCTGTCCCCTTTTTTTATGTTTTTATAGGAATTTAGGAGGTTGAACGGCAGTTTTCGACGTTGCCGTTCATATTTGTTCCAATGAAGCTTGGTTGCCTGTCGAAACAAACAATCATCACTAATCAAGACCTAATTCTTCAAGGTCTGATCCTAGATGGGTTCTTTCGTTTTCACCCAGAATTCCCATGGAAAGACAGATCAGTGTCCAGAAATGGACGGAATGATATTTCCCACCAAAGTGATCTGCCAAATCATGTATCTGTGAATGACAGTTGTGACATGGCGTAACACAATAATCAGCACCTGTGGCTTCGATCTGATCAAACTTGACCTTGCCATACTTATACCGTTCCTCTTTCATACCTGACTGGAGAAACCCACCACCACCGCCACAGCAGTAGTTGTTGGATCGATTTGGCGCCATATCGATGTAGTTCTCTTCACCAACAACAGCTATGGCCGTTTCACGTAATGCTTCCGCTGCTGGCTCTCCAAAGGTTTTCCTGACCAGTTGGCAGGGATCCTGGACGGTAAACTTGATCCCCAGTTCCTTGTTCCAGTCAGAATTGACCTTCAATTTTCCCTCTTTGATCCACTGAGCATAGAGTAGGCGAATGTCAGTAACTTCGAAGTCATGCTTGATGTTAAATTTTTGCAGTCCGGACCGGAATGCGAATAGTTCGTGTCCTCACTCGGTGTTGAGCCAGACCTTACAGCCCAACTCATGCACTGCATCTGCTTTTAGCTGTACCTGCTTGCGCCAGGCTTCATCATCCGCCAGGAACATGCAGTAGTTTTCAGCCGCCCATCCCTTGGTGGAATAGGTCCAGTCCGCTCCTACTTTATGCAGGATCTTCCACAGAGGCACCATTTCGTCCTCTTCCATCTGTGGTTCCCGCGAGTTCTGATTGAGAAAATAATATGCACCCTTCTTATTCATAGGTGCCTGCAGGTTTTCAAAACCCTCCTGTTCTTCCCGGACTTCTTCCAGAAGTTCCGCTACTGTATCCGCGAACATTTCACCTGTCAGTCCCATAGCGCTGCAACTATCCACTTTGGTTGCTGCTTCGCAGGAACCCCGGATCCCCTTTGGTCGGTCTTCCATTGGCCATGCTTGTCTGGCATTGAATACCAACTGGGGTATATCAATTTTCATCGGACAGACGTAAACACATCTCTGGCACATGGTACAAGCCCATACCCATTTAGTGCTCAGGACCTCTTCGTCCATCCCGAAAGCTGCCATTCTCAAAAATTTCCGAGCATCCATCCCGTCGACACCCGTTGCCGGGCAACCTGAGGAGCATGCTCCACAAGTCAGACAGGCGTTCAAGTTACCGCCATCCGGCAGTATCTCTTTCACCTTGTCGAGGAAAGCACTACGTCTCTTTCCACTAATTTTGACCGCTGTATCAGCCATTTGTTATAACCTCCATTAAAAATTTCCCGTAATCGGGGACATATAAACCAGGCCTATTTCTCGCCAGCCATATGGTTTAGAGTGTTGAGTGTAAATACGGGACCATCTTTACAAACATATTGATCCCCGATATTGCAGCGACCGCAAATGCCGATGCCACATTTCATTCTTTTTTCCAACGAATTAATAATATTATCGTGACTGTACCCGAGATTATCCAGCACGGGCTGGGTAAACCGGATCATGGCCGGTGGTCCGCAGACGATGGCGTATGTATCCGCATCAGCCGGTGGTGCTTTCTGCTCGGTGATGGTCGGCACGAAACCAACGTTGTACTTCCAGTCGGGATCATCCGTTCCATCCACGGTAATGTGCATGGCAATGTCCCCCGCTGCTTCCCAGGCTGCAAGTTCGTCTCTGTATAGCAGTAGACTGGGCATGCGGGAACCATAAATCACATGGATATCTTTGAACTTATTCCGATTGGCAAGCATATAGACAATGGAAGCTCGCAGGGTTGAAAAAGCGAAACCACCACCGATGATGACCACGTTTTTCCCTTCCAGGGTTTCCCAGGGATACCAGTTTCCCAGAGGACCCCGGATTCCCATGATGTCACCGACTTTCATGGTGTGCATATAACCAGTCACCAGACCGGTTTTATTAACTGTAAATTTTACGTAGCCCTTTTCCGTCGGCGATGACGCAATACCGATAGGGACCTCTCCTTTGCCTGGTACGGAAAGCTCTGCAAACTGCCCGGCTTTATGTTGAAACCGCTCTTCGTCTTCCTTATTCAGAAAAACGAATTTAAATGTTTTCAACATTTTGTCTTCCGTTTCCGTCACAATCTCATCAATCCGAACCGGCATTGGCAAATATGGATTTTGCACGGTAAATCTCCTTATTTTTAGCTGTATTAAGCAGGCTTATAGCTGTTCATCTTTTCACAAACCGTTCGAATATCAATATTAACAGGGCAGAGCCTCACGCAGCGGCCACAGCCAACGCATTGAACACCCGCCTGGTACTTGTCGACATAGTACTTTAATTTATGCATAAAGCGTTGCCGAATTCTATGATGCTTTTCCGGCCTCGGATTGTGGCCCGATCCTTCCAGGGTAAACAGAGGATACATACAACTGTCCCAGTTCCGCATCCGAATACCAGACTTGTCTTTAACCTCGTCCTGAATATCAAAGCACCAACAGGTTGGGCAGCTATAGGTACAGGTACCGCAATTCAGGCAGGCAAATCCGATATCTTCCCAGATGGGTGCATCGAATAAATCTTTCGCATCCTGTTTTGCCAACTGATCCGTATTCACCTTGGACCTTATTTTTGCTTCAGCCGCTTCTTTCAGGGGTTCAAGAGCTGCAGCATCGGTTTCGGTTTCCCAACCGGCCGATTTTGCCAGAACAGCTCCCTTGTCCGTAATCACTTTTGCCAGAAAACCGCCGTTATCGGATTCCACCAGTAACAGATCCAATCCGTCCTCGTTGAAAGGACCGAATCCCACGGATGTGCAGAAACAGGTGGCACCTGGATTCTCACAGGCATGCCCGATAAAAACACAGGATTCAAAGGCGTCTACCCAGTAAGGATCCCGGTACTCCTTTGAATCAAAATTTCTCTGTATGATAAGATTAGCCGCGGCATCACAGGGTCTGATACCAAATACGGCCCTGGGAGAGTAGTCCTTCTCTATCTCTCTTAATTGATGATGGTCCTCTTTTGCCTCATCCAAAGTATACTCAAACATCACTTCGGACTGGGGATAGACAACACTCTTAGCTGAAAGGTGCGTATTCGATACGTTCAGATTTGGCACATCTCCCTTTTCAAGCTCCTTGAATTCGGGATACTTTCCTTCCGTCTCTGCCGGTCCAAACATCCGATAGGATCCTTCCAGTTTTGCCAGCCCCTCTGTCCATTGGTTTGTATCAATCTGTATGACTTTCATAATATTTGCCTTCTCGTAATGATTCGCCCCTGTTGAGGTTTTCGGTCAACAGGGATTGAATTACTTCATACCAACATTGGGATCGTCAGGTTTAAAAGTGTCGAGGGGTGGACGCTGTTCCGGGTCCAGACCTGCTTCCCAGCCGTATAGATCCAGACAGTCCTTGCCCAACTTTTTCGTAAAAAGCCTGACCGGAATATCCATCGGGCAGGCCCGTTCGCAGGCCCCACAGTCCGTACATCTTCCGGCACAGTGAAAGGCTCTGAGAAAATGGAATGTCCGGGTATCGTTGGGATCATTGCTCTTTCCAACCCATTGTGGTTTGGATTCATCCACAAAACAGGTGGGACAATAACAAAGGGGACATGCATTTCTACATGCATAACAGCGAATACAAGTGGACAGCATATCTTCAAAGAAATTCCACTTCTCATCGATGTCCATTGCTTCGATCTTTCGAATATCTTCATAGCGATCGATATCTGTCTGCTCTTCTACCAGATCACCAGCTAGTTCGTCATAGACGACCGGGTTACGGTGATTGCAGATCGCACAGTTTTCCTGAAGCACATCCACTTTTTGAAAGGTCTTCTCGGTTCCGCCGCCTTTGACAGTAATCTGGTCTTCAGTCTCCTGATACTCATCGATATCCTGTCCAAATTGCAGCGCAATCGCTTTATTATCAATCATACCCTTACAGGGTGCACCGATAATCACCAGTTGCTCCCGCTTGATTTTATTTTCCACCAGGTGATTGATAATGTTTCTGGAGTCACAGCCTTTAGCGATGATTCCGATTTTCTCTTTACGATCCATGAGATAGGCTGCCAGATTAATCCTGCAGTTAGAGTCCCAGATGAGTGTTTCAACATCCTCGGGACGCTTAACAAAACAGGGTTCTGTCATCATGGGCAGGGATCCCTGTCGATAGCCGATCACCATATCCACCTTCTCTTCATTTAGAAGTTTCAGTGCTACTTCCCTTATTTTATCAATATATCCAATCATATCAGCTCACCTGCCTCCGGTCTTTAACAAATTTTGTAGCAGGGCCCAGCGCCTTCACGGACGCAGTCACCTCTTTGACGACAGTAATAAACTTGCTGGCTTCCGCAGAGGATACCCATGAAAAATGCAGGCGATCACGATCGATCCCCATATATTCCATAAGATTTCCCATCAGTTGAAACTTTCTGCGGGCATAATAATTACCTTCCAGGTAATGGCAGTCTCCGGGGTGTCAACCAGATACCCAGACACCGTCAGCACCATTCATAAAGGCTGACAGCACGAATTTCGGGCTCATTCTTCCTGAGCACGGAATTCTGATCACCCTGAGGTTAGGCGGATACTGCATACGACTGACACCCGCCAGGTCAGCTGCTCCGTAACTGCACCAGTTACATAAAAAAGCAAGTATTTTTGGTTCCCACTCTGACATTTTATACTCTCCTGTTACGGATTAAACATCCGATGAAATCAAGTCTGTGACAGGGGGATAGGTCACCCCCTGCAAATTAGGCAGCGCTTATCATGGCTAAAATCTGTTCGTTGTCGAATCCCTTGAGTGATATAGCTCCGGATCGACAGGACGAGACACAAATACCGCACCCTTTACACATAACTGGATTGATTTCAGACTTGCCGGCAAATCGTCCCTCTTCAAGGAAGTTGGGCGCTGAATATGGGCAAACTGCAACACAAATACCACAACTACTACAAAGCATTGGATTGATCGAGGCCACCTCACCGCTGGTCTTGACGGTTCCCTGTGCCAGCAGGGTTACAGCTCTTGAAGCGGCTGCCTGACCCTGCGCAATGGATTCGTCAATGGATTTCGGAAAATGTGCCAAACCGCAGAGGAAAACCCCATCGGTTGCAAATTCGGATGGACCCAGCTTGGCATGTTTTTCAACAAAAAAGCCATCTTCATTCATAGCCACTTTGAAAAACTGCGCCAGTTCAACATCGTTATTCGGTAGGACAGCTGTTGCGAGCGACAACAGGTCCGTTTCAATTTCGAGAGGCCTGCCAAGAATTTCATCAAAAGTCTTGACGATCACCTTTCCATCTTCGATAACCACTTCAGGTTTCTGGTCTACGGTGTAGCGAATGAACAGAACGCCAGCTTCCCTGGCTCTTTTATACATCTCTTCGCGTTCCCCGTAGGTTCGAATATCCCGGTTCAGAATAAATACGTTTGCATCCGGGTTTTTCTCCTTAATTTCCAGAGCCGCTTCAACCGAGTGACTGCAACAAATCCTGGAACAGTATGGCCGGTCCGGTTCTCTTGAACCAACACATTGGATGAATACCGCTGTCTGAATCTCCTTGAATATCGGGTCATCAGCGATCAATTTTTTATCCAGTTCAAGGCTGGTCACAATACGGGGATCATTTCCGTACTGGTACTCAGTCGGCTGATATTCAAAGCCGCCAATCGCAACGGTTGCAACACCATGTTCAATCTCACTCTCTTCACCACCGGTCAGCAGCTTCGACGTGAAATTACCGACAAATCCCTCCACACCGGTAACCTCCGTATCCAGATGAAGCTCGATGTTCTCTTCCTTTTTCACATTTTCGATCATGTCTGCCAGAAGATCTTGAACCAGTTCGCCTTTAGCTGTTTTAAACAGATTATTGGCCTGGCCACCCAACTGGGGTGATTTTTCAATCAGATGGGTTTTAAAACCCTGCCTTGCCAGTCCGAGTGCTGATGTCATCCCGGCAATACCGCCACCGATGACCATTGCCGATTGCTTGACATTCAAACTGATTTCATTCAGGGGCTCCTTCAAACCGACCTTGGCAACCGCCATGCGCACTAGATCCTTTGATTTATCAGTCGCCAGGGGCGGATTGTTGGCATGGACCCAGGAGCACTGGTTCCGGATATTAGCCATCTCGAACAGGTATTTGTTCAAACCGCAGCTGGTCAACGTATCCTGAAACATGGGCTCGTGGGTCTTAGGTGAACAGGATGCCACCACGATCCGATTCAGGTTCTCCTCTCTGATAGTCTTGGCAATAACCTCCTGGGTGTCCTGTGAGCACGTATACAGGTTGTCCGTTGTATAGACGACATAAGGCAATGTAGCTGCATATGCCGTGACATCCGGCACATCAACGACCCCGGCGATATTGGTACCGCATTTACAGACAAATACGCCGATCCGGGGCGGCTCACCCAAAATATTCAACTCAGGAACCAGTTCCACATCCTTGGTATCGGTATTCCGAACAGTCGCAAGAATCTCGCCCGCCGCCGCTGCTGCTGCACTGGCCTCTACCACCGACTGGGGAATATCCTTGGGACCCTGGAAAGCACCGCAGACGAAAACCCCTTCTTTCGAGGTGTTTACCGGGTCTCTGTCCGTTGTCTTAATAAAATTATTATGGTTCAGCTCGATTCCCAGATTGTTCGCCAATTCTACAGCGGACTCTTTTGGTTCAAGTCCGACAGAGAGCACGACCATGTCAAAGGTCTCATCGATGATCTCGCCACCAGCCGTAACATATTTCAAGCTCAGATCACCGGTATCACCTATCTCGTCAATACTGTGGACCCGGGAGCGGATAAAATTGATCCCTTCGTCCTTGGCCCGTTCGTAATATTTCTCAAAGTCCTTACCAAAGGTCCGCATATCCATGTAGAAGATGCTGCAATTCAGATCAACATTGGAGTGTTCCTTTGCGATCACCGCCTCTTTGATGGAATACATACAACAGACTGAGGAACAGTATGAGTGGTCACACTTGTTCATATCCCGTGATCCGATACATTGCAGCCAGGCAATTTTCTTGGGTTCTTCACGATCGAAAGGTCGCATCAGATGCCCCTGGTATGGACCGGAGGCACTCAGAATCCGTTCCATTTCCAGACTGGTCAGTACATTCGGATACTTCAAGTAACTGTAGTTATCAAATTTGGCTGGATTAAATGCATCAGAACCCGGTGATAGAACAACCGCTCCGACATCAATTTTGGCTTTACTGGGTCTCTGGTCATATGAAACAGCTTCTGCCAGGCAGACCTTTTCACATAGTCCGCAGCCAATACAGCTGTCACGGTCAATACCATAAGCCAGCGGTACTGCCTGAGCGTATTGAATGTATGTCGCTGCCCTCAGATTCAGGCCGCAGTCGAATTCGTTGATAGCTGTTACCGGACAAACCTGGGCACACTGCCCACAACCGGTACATTTGTCCGGATCAATAAAACGGGGATAACTCTTCAAATTGGCGGTGAAATTTCCTGCTTCACCTTCAAGAGAAACAACTTCTGAATTTGGAATGATATTTATATTTAGATGTCGACCGACCTCTACCAGTTTTGGTGAGATAATTCACATCGCACAGTCGTTGGTTGGAAACGTCTTATCCAACTGTGCCATCATACCACCAATAGACGAAGACTTCTCGACAAGGTGAACATAGAATCCGGCATCGGCCAGATCCAGGGCCGCCTGCATACCGGCAATACCAGCACCCACAACCATTGCGGATCCGACTTTGCCTTTTGATTTTGCTTTTGCCATAACTCTTTCTCGTTAAGATTTTCCTTGTATCATCATTAATCTAGCAATCTATGCCGCCAGTGATATGAATTTTGGCGTGGTACCTTCATGTGAGTCAAATTCCGCCATCCCGTCACTTTCAAGCTCATTCAGACGCTTGGACACCGTATAGACCGGCATACCGGTTTTCTCGGCCATCTCTCTGACTGACAGCGGTCCATCCTTCAACACTTCCAGAAGCAATCCCTTGTGATACTCAGACTCAATCGCTTCATCCAGAGTTTCAATCACAAGATCCGGATTGGTGCGAGTTTCGTATACATTGTCATGGTTCTGCAGATGATGTTCCATACCGATCAACCAGCGAAGACGCCTTGTATTGCAAGCCCTCTCAATAGCCGCCAGCTGAAGCTGGTATTTGTCTTTATCGAACGGACCCAGATTTGCTGTTGTTTCACTCACATCGTTGACATACTGGGCAAACAATGCCCCTTCAGCCGCACTGACTCTACGCAGTTGTACCCTGTCTCGCTTGATTCCGGCGAGTTCCAGCAGTTTAGCTACGACTTCCATACGGCCGGCTACTGTTACATTACCATCCTGGTAATGACATTCACCGAGGTGTCAACCAGAGACAAAAACGGCGTCATACCCACTTTTGAATCCTTCAATCACATACAGCGGATCAACGCGGCCTGAGCACATGGTTCGTATCACCCTAAGTGTCGGCGGATACTGAAACCGGGAAACCCCGGCCAGATCCGCTCCGGCATATGCGCACCAGTTGCACAGAAATGCCAGAATCTTCGGCTCATATTTCTCTGTCATAATCACAATCTCCTATTAGCTATAATTATGATGCAGCAATTCCAGCCCTGATGGCCGCAATGATCTGCTCATGTTTAAAATGTTTCATATTGATGGCCTGTTGCGGGCATGCAACTGAGCAGGCACCACACCCCTTGCACAGTGCAGAGGTTGTTTCTGCTTTATAACCTTGTCCTTCAACCGGTTTCAGGTTGATGGCACTGAAGCAACAGGTGGCTTCACAAAGTCCGCATCCAATACAGAGATCCGTATTCACTTCTGAAACGATGGGCTCAACTTCAACAGTCTGTTTTGTCAGAACCGTTGTTGCTCTCGATACAGCTGCCTGAGCCTGTGCCACAGATTCACCGATCGGTTTCGGGTAGTGAGCCATACCACAGATAAAGACTCCATCCGTGACACAGTCTACCGGCCTCAACTTAGCGTGTGCTTCCATAATGAAATTTTCAGCATTTACCGGGAGTTTGTATGCTGAAGAAACCGACTTGTTGTCGCACGACTCAATCGCAGTCGCCAGATTCAGCAGGTCGGCTTCGATAACAACCTCTCGCTGTAAAATCGGATCAAAAATGCTGACCTCCAATCCGTCTTTCGTTTCTGTCACAACCGGTTTTTTATCTTTCTCGTAGCGAATAAACAGGACACCCTTCTCTCTGGCTTCCTGGTAGATCGATTCTCTATCGCCGAAGGTTCGAATATCCCGATGCAGGATAAAAACGTTGGCTTCAGGGTTTTTTTCCTTGATTTCCAAAGCCTGCTGTATGGAAGCAGTACAGCAGATTTTCGAGCAGTACGGTCGATTATCATCTCTCGATCCCACACACTGAATAAACACAACACTGTTAGCATCCGGATATTTCTCCAGATTCGCTTCCAAATCATGCCAGCGAGTGACCCGAGGATTCTTTCCATACAGATACTCTTCCGTGTCTGTGGCCTGACCTCCCGTTGCGACTACGACAGCTCCGTGTTCGATCACCCTGTCTTCGTCTGCGACTTTTACAGTTGTCTCGAAGTTTCCGATAAACCCATGTGCATCAACAACTTCGGAATTTGTCAGGACTTCAAGTTGGTCATGTTTTTTAACCTTGGCAATCAGATCACCAACGAAGCTTTGAACATCCTCACCCTTCCAGGTTTTCTTGATCTGTCTGGCCGAACCACCCAACTCATCGGATTTTTCAATCAATGTCGTTGGAAATCCCTGGTCTGCCAGGTTCAGAGCGGCCGTCATACCGGCGACACCACCACCAACCACCAGCACTGGATTGCTGACACCAACAGAGAGGTATTTCAACTGTTCCAGCAGGGATGCCCGTGCGACAGACATGCGTACTAAGTCTTTGGATTTTTCCGTAGCCTTGTCCTTCTCACCTGAATGCACCCAGGTACACTGGTTCCGGATATTGGCCATATCGAACAGGAAGGGGTTGAGCCCCGCGTTCTTCATGGTTTCCTGAAACAATGGCTCGTGGGTAAGGGGTGAGCAGGCAGCAACCACCACGCGGTTCAATTTCTCTTTCTTAATGGTCTCCGCGATCTTTTCCTGGGTATCCTGGCTGCAGGAAAAGAGGTTTTCTTCGGAATAAACAACGTTCGGCAGACTCTTCGCATATTCTGTAATGGCTGGGACATCAGCTATGCCGCCGATATTGATCCCGCAGTTACAGACAAAGACACCAACCCGCGGTTCTTCACCCGTCACGTCCATTTCAGTCGGGAAGACCTTTTCTTTGACCAGGGTTCCTCGAACTTCAACCAGGTCTTTACCAGCTGAGCAGGCAGCGGCACTGGCTTCCATGATGGCGTAGGGGATATCCTTGGGTCCCTGCATCACACCCGCAACGTAAATACCGGGGCGAGATGTGGCAACAGGCGCTATCTCATCGGTTTTGACGAAATTGTAGTCATTCAATTCAATTTCAAGCCCTTTGGCCATTTCAATGGCTGACTTTGAGGCTTCCATACCGACGGAGAGAACGACCATGTCGAATTCCTCTTCTACAATCTCACCAGTGTCCGTAACATACTTTAGAAGCAGGTTGCCAGTTTCCGGTATCTCGGTGATGGTATGCACACGACTGCGTACATATCTCACGCCCTGTTCTTTTGAACGCTCATAGTATTTCTCATAGTCCTTGCCAAAGGTTCGAATATCCATGTTGAAGATCGCACAATCCAGACCGGCAGGAGCATGTTCCTTTGAAATCACGGCTTCTTTGATGGCATACATGCAGCAGACCGATGAGCAGTACCCATTATTACAGTTATTGGTATCCCGTGATCCCACACACTGCAACCAGGCAATTTTTTCGGGTTCTTTATCATCCCCGGGTCTCGTCAGGTGTCCCTCCGTCGGTCCAGTCGCACTTAGAATCCGTTCGAACTCTAGGCTGGTAAGCACATTGGGGCTTTGATTGTACAGGTAAAACTCATCCAGTTTATCCGGCTCGAATACATCCGTACCCGTTGTCAGAATAACCGCACCTATCTCGATCTCTTTTTCCTGGACAACCTCATCGTGATCAATGGCCCCTGCCAGACAGGCAGTTACACACTCTCCACACTCACAACAGAAGCTACAGTTCAAACAGCGACTGGCTTCCTTCTTTCCACTCTCCTCGTTGTATCCCAGTTCAACTTCCTTGAAACTTCCCTGCCGTTGTTCAATAGGCAGTTCAGGCATCGCTTCGCGTGCCATAAGCGGTTCATCACTTTCCACCGGGCGATATTGAGGATCATCGTAGCGGATCGGATCCCGCCCTACCACCATATCCGTGCCGTCAAAGAAACGCTCGATGGACTCGGCAACTTCCTTCCCCTGGGCAACAGCACCAATGACCGTCCATGGGCCGGTCTGCAGGTCACCGCCTGCGAAGATCCCTTCGACGTCTGTTGCAAATGAGATATCATTTGTTTCAACGGTGCTCCAACGGGAGATTTCCAGGCCGGTGATATTTTCCAGCGAGGAAAGATCAGGTCTCTGGCCGATGGCCGGAATCAATTGATCAATTTCTATTTCAAATTCACTGCCGGGAACAGGTATCGGGGAGCGTCTGCCGGATGAATCAGCTTCGCCCATCTCCATTGCGATGCAGCGCAGTCCAACAACCTTTCCATCTTCAGCTATTACTTCCTGGGGAGCAGCCAGGAACCGAATCTTAATACCTTCGTCCTGGGCAGCTTTGATTTCCTCTTCGAAAGCAGGCATTTCCTTGATGGTCCGTCGATAAACGATGGTCACCTCGTCGGCACCCATCCGGATAGCGGCTCGTGATACATCAATCGCGACATTACCACCACCGACGATGGCAACCTTTTTTCCAACCTTTGTCTTACCGGTCAGGTTTACCTCTTTGAGGAACTTGACACCCTGAACAACACCATTGACTTTCTCTCCCGGGATTCCCATATCGATACCCTTGTGGGCTCCAATCGCCAGAAATACCGATTTGTAGTCCTTCATCAGGTCATCAATAGAGAGGTCCGCTCCGAGTGGTGTGTTGGTCTTGATTTCAACACCCAGGTTGGTGACAACCTGGATCTCTTTATCCAGAATTTCAGGGGGGAGACGATGATCAGGGATACCAACTCTCAACATACCACCAGCCTGTGGGAGCGCCTCATATATGGTGGACTTGATCCCTTTCTTGGCCAGGAAGAAGGCAGCTGAAAGACCAGCAGGTCCTGAACCAACAATCGCTACTGTTTCTTCCCGTTGGGGTAAGCATTCAATAACAATGTCTCTGGGATCATACATATCAGCTGCCAGACGTTTCAAGTCCCTAATGGCAACAGGTTCATCAACACTGCAGCGCCTGCAGGCGTCTTCACAGCCGTGAGGACACACCCTTCCCAGTACGCCGGGGAGAGGCAGGTCTTCCATGATGATTTCCAGAGCTCTCTGATATTTTCCCATCTTGACCATCTGCACATATCCCTGAACATTTAAGCCTGCAGGACATGCCAATAGACATGGGGCTGGATCTGATTTTTGAATGTTGTATGTACCGGGAATTGCCTGAGTATACTTTCTGCCGATGGCTTTGCGTGTCGCCAGTCCTTCATCGTATTCACTTTTCAGATCTACAGGACAGACCTTTTCACAATCACCGCAACTGGTACACTTCGATATATCAACATAACGGGGTAATTGACGAACCTTGGCCTTAAAATGACCCGGATCACCATCAATGCTTTGTACTTGTGTATTTGTAAGAAGCTCAATATTCAAATGCCGGCCGACCTCAACCAGTTTTGGTGAGATAATTCACATAGTACAATCGTTTGTGGGAAACGTCTTGTCCAGCTGAGCCATCACTCCACCAATTGCGGAAGATTCCTCAACCAGATACACGTAGTATCCCGAGTTGGCCAAATCCAGAGATGACTGCATCCCTGCAATACCACCACCAACAACCATTACGGACCCGATTACCTCATTTGACGCCATTTCATATCTCCTGTGCTGGTTAAACTGTAGTCAAAAATAAATACAGGATTGGGTATTTCCTACAAAAATAGATGAACGTTGTTGCCTGATTCAACAACGCAGTACACTTTTCTGGAAAATGCCATCGAGATCATTTTCCCCGCTTGACCCGATGTCTCAATGCCGTTGGTAAGGAATGTAAAGATTTTTATGATCTGAACATCGAACGTTACGGATTGTTTGAACAACAGGCTTGCGGATACTTCCAGCCTTAATTTCGCTGGAAGTATTGAATCTTGTTTTCCTTAACCTGCACGAAACCTGTTTCAAAAGGTTCGATGCGACTCCGACAGGTTCTATACCCCAGTAAGGCCAGTGATAATAGTCAGCATTAGCTCTTAACAATTTAGCCAAAGTCTAATATAAAAGAATTTCGCTTGTCAATCTTGAGACTGTCTCACTTTGCGCCCGTATTAGATATTTTTTCTTCGATTTATCAATGACTTAAATGCCTAGTACCCTCATTCTAAATGTCAATTTGCGATGATTTGCATCAATGAAGGTTTGCCTTTTCCAAATGTGAAATAGCCCCTTAACCTATAAAAATATGGGGTGTGGAGCGATTAACGATAGTATTTAAAAGTCCACCCTGCTCTGTTATGGTTTTATTGGGATAAAAGTGATAGAAATCAAAAACCGGGTCATCGAGGGTTACCTTTTCCCGTCTTAACCGGTCTATTTAAAATAGAGCAAAGATAACCAAACAACTTCAACAAACCAATATGGTAGACACCCAAGCTTCAATTATCAATATCGGTATCATCGGTGGCGGTACGTACAGCGTTGAGGTGATACTCAAGCAGATTGAAGACAACAACCGTGTGGCCCGCAACCCCAAGATCATTGCCATTTCGGACCCTGACCTGAAGTCTCCAGGTATACAACTGGCCCGTCAGCTCGACCTGTTGACATTTACCGATTACCAGGAACTGTATCAGCCTAAATACAAGATTGATCTGATCATTATTCTGAAGCCTGACAATCAACTGTTGAACGAAGTGATTGCCTCAAGGCCTCCCCAAATTCGAATCCTTTCCCATGATGTTTTCCAGTTTCTATGGAAAGATATCGGCTACGTTGAGCGTCAGCTGAAAGAGCGCACCGATGAGATGGAAACCATCCTGAACCACATTCAGGACTCTATTGTCGTCATGACACCGGAAATGAATATCGTGGAGGTTAATGAATCTTTCCTTCAACAGATGGGCTACAGCCGGGAACAGGTGATCGGCCAAAAATGCCACGAGATTTTCCAAAAAGAGAACCGGCGCTGCCACTTGAGCGAGGACGGAATTCTATGCCCCTTAAACGATGTCATCCGCAACAAGGCCACCAGCCATCGAGCTGACCTGACGCGATTGGATCGTGAAGGCAATATTCGGCACATGGATGTTATCGTCTGCCCTATCTGGGAAGCGGATGGAAAGATTTCACGATTCATCGAAATCAGTAGAGACATCACCGATATGAAGCAGCAGCAGGAGATTATTCAGAAGCAGCTGGAACAGATGGTGGAGGAGCGAACCCGGGAACTGGAGGAGACCCATGCCAAGCTCCTGCACCAGGACAAAATGTCATCACTGGGTAAATTGTCAGCTGCAGTTGTTCATGAAATCAATAACCCCATTGCCGGGATTCTGAACCTCGTGATGCTGATCAAGCGCATCAATTCCGAAGGTCCCATCACCGAAAAAGAGACAGCCCAGTTCGAGCAATATCTTGATCTGACCGAGACCGAACTGCACCGCGTCAGTCGGATCGTATCCAATCTGCTGACCTTTGCCCGTCATTCAAAAACGGAGACCAAAAAGCTCTCTCTGAATGACCTGGTTGAACAATCCATTGTCATGAACGCCAACCTTCTGAAAATAAACCAGATTGAAACAATTCAAAAACTGGACGCTAACCTGCCCGGGATTCTGGGAGCGGAAGACCAGTTGCAGCAGGTGATTATGAACTTTCTCTCGAACGCGGTGGAAGCCATGGAATCCACCCCGGGAAAACAACTGACCATCACCACAGGATACCAGCTCTCTGATAATAAGGTGTACCTGTCTTTTAAGGACACAGGGATCGGTATCCCGAAGGAAAATCACTATCGGTTGTTTGAGCCCTTTTTTACAACCAAGAAAAAAGGAAAGGGGGTCGGACTTGGACTCTCGGTAGCTTATGGCATTATCAAGGACCATGAAGGAAAAATTGATATTGATTCCAAACCGGACCAGGGAACTACATTTACAATTATACTCCCGATTAACGGTAAAACCGCAAAACAAACAGATTAAACCGACTGGAAACGGAGCGTTACATGCTTAAGACCAAAATTCTGATAGTCGATGATGAACTAATCATGCGCGAATCTCTCGGCGGCTGGTTGGAAAGAGACGGGCATGAGATTAAAAAGGCCTCCGGCGGCGAAGAGGCGCTGGAGATCATGAAAAAAACCCGTTTTGACGTCCTGCTGGTTGATATTAAAATGGAGGGTATGAGTGGATTGGAATTGCTGAAAATTGTTAAGGAGCGAGATCCTGATGTGGACGTTGTCATGATCACAGCCTTTGGTTCCATTTCTACATCCATCGAGGCGATGAAAAACGGGGCGTTTGACTATCTCTTGAAGCCCTTTGACCCCAATGAACTTGGCGTATTAATCGAGAAAATCGTCGAGAATAAGGCCCAGGCACTGGAAAATCTCTACCTGAGAGAGCAACACAAGGAGATCACCCGCTTCGAGAGCATGATCGGTCAATCCAAAGCCATCCGCACTATTTTTGAAATGATCCAGGATATTGCCCCGATGGAATCCACCGTACTGTTGACAGGGGAGACCGGCACCGGCAAAGGACTCGCAGCAAAGGCTATCCACACCCACAGTGCCCGAAATCAGGGCCCGTTTATGAGTATCAACTGTGGCGCCATCCCCGAGCACCTGATGGAGAGTGAACTATTTGGGTACCAGAAGGGAGCATTCACAGACGCCAAGGAAAATAAAAAAGGACGTCTGGAGCTGGCACATGGCGGTACCCTTTTTCTGGATGAAATCGGAGAAATCGGGATGAGGATGCAGATTGACCTGCTGCGGGTTCTAGAAGATCGAGTATTCTACCGGGTCGGTGGCACCCAACCCATCCAGTCCGATTTCCGGGTGATTGCCGCTACCAACCGTAATATCGATGAAGCCATTAAGAATGGCAGTTTCCGGGAGGACCTGTTTTACCGCTTGAATGTCATTTCCCTCGAGATACCCCCCCTGCGCGAGCGGAAAGATGATGTCCCACTACTGGCAGAACAGTTCCTCTTCCGATTTACCCAGGAAACCAACAAGGCCATTGAGAAGATTCATCGCGATACCATCGATGAAATGATGATGTACGAATGGCCGGGAAACGTCAGGGAGTTGGAAAACGCCATTGAAAGAGCGGTTGTCGTCTGCAAAGGGCAAATCATCATGCCGGAAGACTTGCCCATTTTCAAGCATAAAACAACACCCGGGCCCGGAATAGGTTCGCTCAAGGACATGGAAAAAAACCACATCCTGAACATTCTGGCAGAAAACGATTGGAATATTGCCCTATGTGCCCGAATATTGCAAATTGACCGGTCGACCCTGTACAAGAAAATTAAAGCATACGACCTGAAAAAGGAGGATTGACAGGTGGCGTCTACTGAGACCCGCCTCTTAACTATCCATGATTCCCGTATTTCCATAACCTTTTTCACATCCCTGACTGTTGACTCAGCACGATAACCTGAAAATCCTGATCACCCCCATCGGCAGCATTCCCGGCCACCAATTGGAAGCAATCGCTGCTGCTGTCAAGGATCACTTCACGATTAAAACAGCAATAGAGAACTCACTCCAGGATATCGAATTCGCCTTCGATACGGAACGCAGCCAGTATCACTCAACCAGCATCCTCGAAGCACTTCAGGAACTCGTACCCGACAACACACTGAAGGTTATTGCCCTGGTTGAAGTGGACCTCTTTATACCAATCCTGACACACGTTTACGGTGAAGCCCAGCTGGGTGGAAAGGCTTGTATTGTCTCCACCCACCGACTGAAAGAGAACCTGAAATCCGTTTCCATCGAGCCGGATCTGACCCAGCGCTTGATTAAAGAAGCCTTTCACGAACTGGGACATACCTTCGGGTTGCTGCACTGCAAGGATCCCACCTGCATCATGCACTACTGCAGGAGTATCAGGGACGTAGACCGTAAATCGAAGAACTTCTGCAGATACTGCGATATCATGTTGCAGGATGCCTTGAAGAAAGAACTAAAAACATAGTTCCCGCTTTTGGGGGCCCTGACTTCCTCGCTGCCATTCCAGAAACAAATGCAAGGGATTTAAGACAATAAAAAAGGATGACACAATGAATGCGCCCATCGAAACTCAAGCAAAAATTTACTATGGATGGTGGATTGTAGCTGCGAGTTTCATACTGCTTTTTTTATATGCTGGAGCCGGATTTTACTCCTTCAGTATTTTTATTCATCCACTGGAGAATGCCTTTGGCTGGAGTCGCTCTCAAATATCACTCGCCATTTCCATCTACTTGTTGGTTCACGGCATCAGCGCCCCTGGTGTGGGCTACCTGATCGAACGGTTTGAGCCGAAGACAATCGTGACTGTTTTTTCAATCATCAGCGGACTGGCCTTTCTGGCGGTCAGCTTCACACAGTCTCTCTGGTATTTCTACGCGTCGTACGCCCTGCTTTCAATTGGCACCACCGGTATCGGATACATTCCACTGGGAACACTCCTCTCTCGATGGTTCGTTAAAAAGCGCGGGACTGCCATTGGGGCCTCAATGGTCGGTCTGGCAGTGGGCGGAATGGTATTGGCTCCGGTGATTGAATGGATCGTTTCGACGTACAACTGGCGTGTTACCTTTGTTGTACTGGGTATTCTGGTCTGGGTAATTGCCATCCCGCTGTCGCTGCTGGTCCTGAAAAAAGACCCTTCAGAAATCGGACTACTGGCGGACGGGGTTTCGCCCGATCCTGATTTCATTGGTCCTCAGACAGCTGCAGGTGATGAGAGTTCTCCAGTGGTTCTAGAAGGATGGCCGCTGGCAGCAGCCATACGAACCCGCGCCTTCTGGGGACTGGTACTTGGATTTTCCCTGGGCTCCATAGGCATGATGGGGGTACTGCAGCATCAGGTTCCCCTGATTACCAGCAAGGGGATATCAGCAACTGTAGCGGCATCTGCCCTTGGGTTAACGGCTGGATTGGGAGGATTGGGCAAGCTGGGATTTGGGAAAATGTCCGATCTGATTCCGTTTCGATATGCCACCATCATCTGCTACAGTTTGCAGGCAATAGCTGTCGTGGCGCTCCTGAATGGCAATTCCATGGGAATGCTGTGGTTCTACGTGCTGATTTTTGGATTTTCCATGGGTGGTATCGTTCTGCTAGTAGCCATCGGGGTTGCCAACTACTTCGGACTGGCCTCCCTCGGTATTATCATGGGGATTGTCTCCCTCTGCCAGTCTTTAGGCTACTCCAGTGGAGCGATCCTGTCAGGGTTGCTTTATGACGCCTTTGGCAGCTACGATACCGCTCTGAAGCTGTATATCGTTATTTATATTATTGCCATACTGGCCATGTTTGCTGCAGGAAAGCCCAGAGAATATCAAAAAGGAGAGTGAGGTGAATGGGAAGATTCAAACGAAAGGTTTCGGATCGCCTGTAACCTAAGGGTCGGCTCAAAAATTACTCAAGTGTTTCCCATAGATGAAAAGGAAACGCATTGCTGTGGCATTATGTTGGCAAAATGTCCGGTCTTTATAGGACTTTTGTGGACAGCTTATGCCAAGTTATTTTTGTACGATCCCTATGTAAAAAAAGTCTGGATCAAGCGCTCCCAACCAATTTCCGGCAGGGCACCGAAAACATCACGCTGAAGATTTCCACCATCAGCTGCCAATGGTTGCACGTCCTGCTCGATGATTTGAAACAGACCATCAACCTGTTTTTCCAACAACTCCTGGACCTCTTCCCCCATCATCAGCCGCTTCAGGTTTTCACGCAATCCGGGAACATGAACCCGCATCAACCATCCGTCTGAATAGGGTTCGTTATATGCCGGAGCTGCCTCTTCCCGCAGTTGGACATTGATGGCAGTCACAATCCCACTGACCGGAGAAAGCAGATTGGCAGTATGATCACCACGGACAAGGTGGATCTCGGCGCGATCATGGGTCAGCTCCTTTCCAATCAGCGGAACCTCAATCCGGTCCGGCTGACCAAGCAGATGATAAGCAAAGTCATCAAGACCGATTCGGACTTCAGAATTTTCCTCCAGCTTCACCCAACAATGGCCACGGTGGTAGTAGTATCCCTGCGGCGCTTTCAGCCCTTCAATATCAAGCACATCAATGGGTTTGATCACCGTATGAACCGCATATTGATCATAAAAATACTGATCAAAGCTGCAGTTTTGGCATTGATAATCGTTTGTACAGTTTCGGAAGGCTATCTGTCTTTTCAAAAAGTGCTGGCAGGGTCGTTTCCCCAGCGGTAACTCCTGGAGTTTCTCCCGCCAGAAAACAACATGCCTGTTCTCGCCCTTTGTCTCTTTTCCTTCTGCCCGTATACGACTGTTATTGGATGCAACCTTGCTCATCTCCCGATCGTACTCGCAACGCCCGCACTGATAGGACTCCTGACACGCTTCCCGGGAACTGATACCTGCCTGTTCCCAGATGCAGGGCTTCTCACTGGAAATGGTCGATTTGTCTTTCCGGATCTGTTTCATGTCTTCGATGCTGGATAGCGCCGAACCGAGAGCCTTCCGACCCACGGTCCGATCAGTTACGTCAAAAGCTGTTAAGTCTTCAGAAAGGTACGGGTCAGGTTATTCCAGCCAAGATCCGGAAGGTTCCCAAAAATATCAGCCTGCAGTACCCCACCATCAGCTGCCAACGGACCTGCCACCTTCTCAATCATCCCCTCAAGCTGTGTCACCTCATCATTCATCCAACCCAGGCTATCCTTGTCAGTCATCAGCTGCTCAAGCGTTTGCTTCAGATTTGGATTTCGGACAGTGAATAGCCAGCCGTCACCATATGGTTCGCTGTTGGCAATCTCAGGATTCTCACGAACAGCGGCATTGACCTCCATAATGACACCATCAACTGGTGACAACAGGTCAGCAAGATTGTCCTTTCGCTTCAATCCCCAACCAACCTTTCCCTGGCTCAGCTCTTTTCCCATCAAGGGCAGTTCCAGAGCGTCCGCCTTTCCAAGCAACTTCAGTGAAAAGTCATCCAACCCGATCCGGATATTGCCACCACTCTCGATGCGCGCCCAGGTGTGTCCGTTGTGAAAGTAGTAGAACTCAGGCACATCAAATCCCTTAACCTGCTGAGAACCAAAAGGCATAGACTTGGTTTTCTGCTGGTATACCTCTTCAAAATACTGATCAAAATCACAATCTGCGCACTGATAGTCATAGGCACATACCCGATTGTCAATGCGGTTGGTTAAACTGTGGCGGCAAACCCGGTCAAGGGTCTGACGCTTGCGCATCGCGTCCTGCCAGCTGATCCGTTTCCCTTTGGCTACTGCCTTGATCATACCGGCATCATACTTACAGGTGGTGCAGTCATAATAGTTCGTACACTCTTTGGATTTAATCACACCAGCACCCATCCAAAGACAGGGATTCTGAATCTCTGTCTGTTTGTCCGGCTTGACCATCCAGACCTGACCACCCAGAACCGTCTTGATCCCATCTCCACTGTCTTTTTGATAAGTTGTCCCAAACCCAACCTGGCTTCTTTTCGTTTCCTGTGTCATCGCTTCTGCTCCTTTTCTGTTTATGGTCGTTTGTAATGATCAAGCATGAACCCACTAGTACGTCACTGTTGTCCGGCTTCTCTTTTTCTTGAAAACTGAATCAACGCATTTGATTCTAACATTACAAGTGATGTACCACTTCACGAATTTATCGGTTTTATATATCTTGGCTATTGAATTATTTAACTATTTATTTCTTCACGCCTAATCCCTCCTTATCCAGCCAGCAAGTTATAGTGTCGTGAAAAACAACACTGCCGCTTGGGAACTGCAATAATTCTCGTATATATCATAATATATGTTCATTATTTCATAGTCTTGCAGTGGTGTTGTTTTTTACAACACTATTATCTTAATATCCAACACCTTCGAAATAGGGCTAAAATCCTGAAAATCAGCAACTGGTTTAAACGACTTGACAGGGAAGAAAGGGTGGCTTAATCTATAGTTATGAGCATATGCTAATTTAACTGCTAAATTTCACCCTGTTAGAGAGAAGAGAAAATGATTATCACAGTAGCCAGCGGCAAGGGCGGAACCGGAAAAACGACCATTGCCACCAACCTGGCCATTTCAGCAAACAATTCTGTTCGGCTTCTGGATTGCGATGTTGAAGAACCCAACGTCCATCTGTTCATAACACCTGAATCAACCAAAACCAGACGTGTTTCCACTATGGTGCCCACTGTAAACCAGGCATTGTGCAATTCCTGCGGCGCCTGCGAAGAGATCTGCCAGTTTTCTGCCATTAACCTGGTCGCTGGATCTATCATGGTTTTCCCGGAAATGTGCCACAGCTGCAAGGGTTGCCTGATGGTCTGCCCGACAGGTGCCATCACAGAAACCAGCAGAGAACTCGGCGAGGTTATCCATGGCCGTGTGGGTGCCATCGATCTTTATTACGGAAAGTTGAGGGTAGGGGAGGCCATGTCACCGCCACTGATTGAAAAGGTCAAGGAGCATGCCGACAAAGAAGGTCTGACCATCATCGATGCACCTCCAGGAACCTCCTGTCCAGTGATTTCAGCACTCCGTGCGTCTGATTTTGTCCTGCTAGTCACAGAACCAACTCCTTTTGGATTAAATGACTTAAAACTGGCGGTAGAGACCGTTCGCACATTGAATCTCCCCATGGGACTTGTGATCAACCGGTGTGATGTTGGGGACGACGAGGTCAAGAAGTACGCGGAACGGGAGAAGCTACCGATTTTAATGGAAATCCCGGATCGGCGAGATATTGCCGAGAACTATTCCAAAGGGACACCTATGGTGGAGGCGTTTCCGGAGATGAAAACAGCTTTTGAGAATCTCTATGCAGCGGTTAAGGATCGAATGAAGGTTGCCTGACACAAGCAACACCCCTTCAATCACTCCTTTTAATCTCTTCAATCTCGACCGGTTTGATCTCAATGACATTCCGGTCCTTTTCCCACTCTGTTTCTATTCGGGGTTTCTCCTCCGGCGCACTAAGCTGCTTTCGAGCTTTCAGCAGGGCAGGGATAGCCATAACAGCCATCCCCAGCACCTTCAATATAGTCCCCTGCAACAATCCACCTGTCCGAAACCCTGTTTGATTGTTAAGCAACCTGTTCTGACTTGAGTTATCTCGTAGACAGTTGCCAGGGTCATTCATATTTCTTCGTCTACCGGAACCTGAACCTCTTCCGGTACCTCTTCCAGAACGTCCCGACCCATTGTTCAATGGACCGTTA
>JAOZRE010000009.1:22866-30141 GCA_029940215.1 bacterium
ACCTCTTCCGGTACCTCTTCCAGAACGTCCCGACCCATTGTTCAATGGACCGTTACCAAATGGTCCGGTCCCATCTCCTCTAGACATGTAAATCTCCTTATTTGTTTCATCCGGAAACGGACCAAGCCGGTTCCGGATCATTTTAAATCAGTATAGCGGATTGTCCGCTTATGTTTCCTTTTCGGACTCCAATTTGGAGAGCCGATTTTTAATCTCATGCAGGCTGTTATTCAACTGTTGTTCCTCCATGCGCAGCAGATCCGCCTCTTCCAAGGCCGTCATCGGCCGGAGTCCCGGCTGAGCGAACCGTCCAACCCCTTGTCCCATTCCAACTCCCCTACCCATTCCGAACCCGGCACCGCGTCCAAAACCACCATAGCCTCTTGCCCCGCGGGCCATTCCTCTTCCCAAACCACCCCCAACGCCAACGGGTGCTTGTCCAACACAGTAACCCATTCCTCTTCCGGTCATCGGCCCTCTTCCTGCCGGACCATTTCCATCTCCACCTGCCATCTTGATTCTCCTTCTATAAATTAAACAAATTTTGAGATCGACCCCTGCGATTACCCAATCGCCTTCTAAAATGGCGTTTTCGCCCCGAGCCGCATCCCGGCATTTGAAATTCAGAATTCTTCAGCTTTTGACGGCTGAAGGCATCCAGTACACTATTTACACTGCCCTTCACGAAAGGAATCACCTGAATCGCATGTCGTTTCATCAGGACAGAAAGAGATTCAGTAATAGCACCACAAATCAGGATATCCACCCCATGTGACATCAACTTCGAAACCCGGGCTGCCGGGGTATCGGCCTCTATCGTGATACGACCTTCCTCCCGCACACCCTTCCGATCAACCTCCGCGATCAGCAGTGAGCGGGCTGTATCACATAGCGGTGAAATCCGATCTTCCCATACTGTAATAGCCAGTTTCATGATTGAATCTCCTCGTTTATCTTTAATACTGCATCAAGCATTCCATTAACAGAAAAATTTATATTTACATAACATTTCAGTATATTAAATTAAACTACCGCCTTTTAGGTTCCTGAAACAGTCCTGATACCGTTGCATTAATAGAACCGTACAAGGTTTAAGTCTCTTTTAATGCGACTCTTGCGCGACTCTACTATTTTTTTTAAACAGCAGCGGACAGCTCATTTTGTGCTGGGCCCATACATTTAAACCTCCTAAGGCTTAAGGGGCTTTGTACGACCATCGATCTTCGGTAACTGGATACCAAGGGACTTTAGCTTTCGAAAGAGAGTACTTTTATGAATCCCCAGGTCCCGGGCGGCAGCAAGCCGGTTGTATCCGTTGCGTCTTAATGCCTCTTCAATAACGCCCACCTCAACATGCTTCAAACGGGTTTTACTTGTATCCGACCTTCTTATCTCCACATCCTCACTTCCTGCTTCAAAGGATGGTGGTAGATCAGTTGTCTGAATATCACCCTGTCGACGATGAATAAAGGCGTGTTCAATCATATTTTCAAGCTCCCGGATATTACCCGGAAAAGGGTGCCTCATTATCTGTTTCATCGCGTCTGACGAAATTCCTGTGATGCTTTTCCCCTGCAACAGATTAAAATGACGAATAAAGTGATCAACCAGCAATCCAATATCCTCCAGACGTTCTCTCAGAGGGGGAAGTGTCATTTTTACTACATTAATACGATAAAACAAGTCCATACGGAACGATCCGTCTGCTACCTGTGTGTCAATATTCTTATTGGATGCTGTCACGATCCGCACATCCGTCTTCAGGGATTTCGTCCCTCCCAAAGGCTGATAGCTTTTCTCCTGCAGCACCCTTAACAAGCGAACCTGGAATCCCGGGCTAATATCACCGATTTCATCCAGAAACAGGGTTCCGCCTTCAGCCATAGCAAACAGGCCGGGCTTATCCTTGACAGCGTGCGTAAAAGCGCCTGCCCTGTATCCGAACAACTCAGATTCCAACAGCGAGTTCGGCAAGGCCCCACAATTTATCGCGACAAACGGTTTCTGATGCCGATGGCTCATTCTATGGATAGCCCTGGCCAGCAACTCCTTGCCGGTGCCGGTTTCTCCCTGTATTAACACCGAACTGTCACTTTCCGCTGTCTCCGGCAGATTTCGGATAATATCTTCCATGGCCGGACTGCGGCTTATGATCTCCTCTGCCTGAAATCGGGCATTTAATTTTCGACGTAACTCCTCAACCTGGCTATTGTCCCTGAAGGTCTCAACCCCACCCAGCATTTTACCCCGGCTGTCCGTGAGCACGGATGTGCAGACGACGATTGGAATTTCCCGCATGTCTGAATTCACAATATACCCCGCTGAATCTACGAAGGCCCGACCCTCTGCCATTGTTTTCCGTAGTGCACAATCGGCCTCACACATATTGGACCGAAAAACCTCCCAACAGTGCCGGCCTATCGCCTCATCCCGGGAAATTCCGGTAATCAGCTCCGCTGCTCGATTGAACGAGGTTATCCGCCAGCTATTGTTTATGGTAAACACACCATCAGAAATACTTTCCAGTATAAGTGTCGTCACATTTTCAGTAATGAAATCGGCTTTTTCCTTTTTCATTTTCTCAATCCGGTTTTAGAAAACCGGTTCGCAGCATAGTTTTCAGAGGATATACTTGACAACCCGGGGTTATCTTCATATGATTACTTATGAGCATATGCTAAATACAGCCAAAAAGCAAATTCCCTGAAACGATCAGTCAATAGAAACCGCTCAATTTTGAAATCCAGAGGCTGGATCATCAGCTTCAACAAAAAAGGTGTCACAGAAAAGAAATGAAAGAACTCACGATCATCAGCGGTAAGGGTGGAAGCGGGAAGACATCCGTCACAGCAGCCTTTGCTGCCCTTGCTGAAAATAAGATCATCATAGATGCGGATGTAGATGCTGCTGACATGCACCTGATACTGCCGCCTATAATAGAGAAAGAAACAACATTCAAGGGGGGATCAAAGGCCTTCATCAATCTCGATAGCTGCATGTACTGTGGCGAGTGCCTGTATCGATGCCAGTTCGATGCGATCAGTCCCGAATTTGTTGTTGATCAAATTGCCTGTGAAGGGTGTGGCGTCTGCGCTCATTTCTGCCCGGTTGAAGCCATTCGATTTGAGCAGAAAATCTGCGGAAAATGGTTTGTATCAAGCACGGACTACGGTCCCATGGTACATGCCAGGTTGGGAATTGCCGAAGAAAATTCCGGGCTGCTGGTAAGCCTGTTGAGGCAGGAAACCCGGGAAATTGCCAAAGAAAAGGGGCATGAACTCATTATCACCGACGGCCCTCCGGGAATTGGATGCCCGGTTATCGCTTCAGTTACTGGAAGTGACGCAGTATTGATCGTCACAGAACCAACACTGTCAGGTGTTCATGATATGGAACGGGTCAATGAGTTGTCACGTTTTTTAAGAGTGCCGGCGATGGTTTGTGTTAATAAATATGATATCAACCTTGAAATAACAGAAAAGATTCGCGCATATGCTGAGAAGAATCAGATGAAATATGTCGGTTCGATTCCCTATGACCGGGATGTCACCGCAGCCATGGTTGCCCGCAAGCCTCTGGTTGTTCATTCTCAGGGACCGGCGGCTCAGGCAGTACGCGAAGTCTGGTCTAATGTCACTTCCCATCTAAATCGACTGATGCCTCACCTTTACTATCCTGCTCAGAAAAAACAGGACGAAGGCATGCATCCGGTCTCGCAGACAGCATAAACATGAACGGTTGATTTTTTGATCAATGGCATTGAAGCCATCACAACTAAAAACAGCGAACGGAGATTACAGATCTTATGAAACTTGCAATCACTTCAACGGGCAACAACCTCTCTGCTGATATGGACCCACGCTTTGGCAGGGCTGCCTATTTCATTATTGTCGACTCAGAAACCCTGGATTACAGTGTGGTCGAAAACGCCCAGAGCCTGAATCTGCCCCAGGGTGCCGGCATTCAGGCGGGTAAAACAATTATCAATCAGCAGGCCAGTGTACTGATTACTGGAAACTGCGGTCCCAAAGCCTTTCAGGTATTAACACAGGCAGGGATTGATATTAAGATCGGTGCTTCGGGAAGTATCGAGAATGTCATTCAGGCTTTTAATCGGGGGGAGTTACAATCTGCTGGCACTGCAAATGTCGAAGGGCATTGGGTATAAGTGTCAGGCTATAGAATCTATTTTTAAATAATCCAAAATTTAAGTAAGAAAGGAGATAATCCATATGAAATTCGCCATACCACTAGCTGAGGGAAAACTGACTGCCCATTTCGGACACTGTCAGGAGTTTGCCATTTTAGACGTTCAAGATAATCAAATAACCGACAAATCGCTCCTGACACCTCCCGCGCATGAACCTGGCGTACTACCTCGCTGGTTGCACGAACAGGGTGCAAATGTAATCATCGCAGGCGGAATGGGACAAAGAGCTGTTATGTTATTCAATCAGGCAGGTATAGAAGTGGTAACAGGTGCTCCAACGGCTGAGCCGGAAGAGCTGGTCAATCAATATCTGAAGGAAAGCCTTGTGACTGGTGCGAATGCCTGCAGTGGCGACGGACATGGTGACGGCACCCAATCATGTGGCGGCGACGGACACCGTTAAAAGGCTGACCGTCTAGCAAAAGCGATTATCGGAACGGTGTTTTTTCACCTTCCCCTGCACCGCTTCATACCATCCCAGACGATCTGCCGGAAATTGATCAAATTCCGGCAGATAGGGCTTAATATCAATCAGGGGTGATTCATTCAGCATATCGACATTCTCAATTTGCAACATCCCCCCATCAACACCGTTCAGTTTCACTATAGAAAATCCAATTGCATTGGGCCTTTTAGGTGCCCGGGTGGCAAAGATCCCATGTTCTTTTGAGTCAAGAAACGGTGTCACGATCAATGAGGGTGACTCCACCTTGTGAAGGTGATAGAGCAGGATAACATGGGAAAAACCGTCCAGATCTTGCAAACCCGGCACAAAAGGCTCATAGACCTCAACTGTCCCGCAGATTCCGACAGCACCGGTCGGCTGTATCGGCATTCCCTTAATATTATTGAACGGCGTACGAATAACGCCGACAGGTTGAAAGGTAATATCCATATGTTTTGCTTTAATGGGCGCATCCGCCACCATGACCCTGACAGGTTTGCTGCATAGTAAATTCCGGCAGACCCTGTTGGTTCAGCACGTCAATGTTTTCCTTGATGGTTCTGCCGGCAGCTTGAAACACACGGATACCAGCCTGATTCAGCTTCATAAGCGCACCGCCACCAATTCCCGCTACAACCAGGAAGTCCATGTCAATACCTGCAAATGATGCCATTGGGTTACAACCACCCTCATGATGTTCATTCTTGTTATCGACAGATTCCAGTTGGCCGGACTCCGTATCAAAAAGCATATAGCCGGGTGCCGATCCAAAATGACCGCAAAGAATACTCTCCAGACCTTGGTTGTCCTCAACTGGCATACAAACTTTCATCTTAATCTCCAAAATTTCTTAATTCGATACCAGACCTTCAGGGTCAGTATCCTGAAAAAAAAGACGGGATCATCGGCTTATAATCCGGCACCCCGTCTCATGGTTATATGGTCTGGATTTTCTACTCTGCCAGCATCTCGTTAATGGCAGCTGCAGCTCTGCGCCCCTCTCCCATTGCAAGAATAACAGTAGCGGCGCCCAGAACAATATCGCCGCCTGCAAATACTTTTGACATGGATGTTTCCTGTTTTTCATCCACCACAATATTTCCCCAGCGGTTAACTTCGATCTGCTTGGTGGTTTGTGGAATCAGCGGATTACTCCCATTACCGATGGCCACAATGGCTGTATCCACTTCAAGGATAAATTCGCTGTCCTTGATCTCAACCGGGCGGCGACGTCCGGAGTCATCGGGCTCTCCCAGTTCGTATCTCAGACACTCAATAGCTCTGACCTTGCCACCGTCATCACCGAGAATCCGCTTGGCGTTCTGTAAAAAATGAAACTCAATACCCTCTTCCTTGGCATGTTCAATCTCTTCATTCCGGGCAGGCATTTCAGCCTCAGTTCTGCGATATACGACATAGACCTCAGCTGCACCGAGCCGTTTAGCCATCCTGGCTGAATCCATGGCAACATTACCGCCACCAAAAACAGCAACTTTTTGAGATTCGTAAATGGGGGTATCTGCATGTTCACGATCATAGGCACGCATCAGGTTAGCCCGCGTCAGGTACTCATTGGCAGAGAATACACCAATCAGGTTTTCCCCTTCAACACCCATGAAGATCGGTAGTCCAGCTCCTGAACCAACAAAGGCAGCATCATAGCCATCTTTGCTTAACAGATCTTCCAGTTTACGTGTTTTACCTACCACAAAATTGGTTCTGAACTCCACACCCATCGACACCAGAGTGTTTACTTCCTGGTCGATAATAGTGTTGGGCAGCCGAAACTCAGGTATACCATAACGCATTACACCGCCCAATTTATGGAATGCCTCAAAAATGGTCACCGAATGACCTTCGCGACGAATGTCCGCCGCCACAACCAACCCGGCAGGACCAGCCCCGACAATAGCTACTTTCTTGCCTGTTTCAGGCTTAACATCCGGAATTTTCACACTACCGTTTGCCTGCTCCCAATCCGCAACAAATCTCTCCAGACGACCAATGGCAACACCTCTGTTTACATCCTTCAACGACTTGCTTACCGTACAGGGCTCCTGACATTGCACCTCTTGTGGACAAACCCGTCCACAGATGGATGGCAGCAAACTGGTCTTCTTGATCACATCAATGGATTTTTGGTATTCACCATCTGCAATATACTGAATAAATGTGGGAATATCGATTTTAACGGGGCATGCTTCAATACAGGGCCTTTTTTTACATTGTGTACAACGCAACGCTTCCAGTTTGGCTTGCTCCTCAGAATACCCGACAGCCACCTCATCCAGATTTGTAATGCGTACCATCGGATCCTGAGAAGGCATATCCTGCGACGGAATACCAATTCTCTGCTTGGCCTTCATGGTATCTTTGAGGGGTAAATATTCTTCAAGCAGGGTAGCAGCTTCAGCTCTTAATTTTTCTGGACTCTTATGGCTCATTACGCTTTCTCCTTTTCTTCGATTTGCTTGTCAAGATTACACTTATGTGCGCGGGTTTCCTGTCCCTTATACGCGCTTAATCTGGCCATCATATTGTCAAAATCAACCAGGTGACCGTCAAATTCCGGACCGTCAACGCAGACAAATTTCACTTCGTCTCCGATGTTCACACGGCA
>JAOZRE010000561.1 GCA_029940215.1 bacterium
CCCGAAAAAACTGGAAAACAGATCTTGACTTTAAAAAACCAAATTCCTATCATCTATCATCCGTTGGAAAAGCGACTTGTTTTAACTTGACAATTAATATTATTCCTTATAATTTTCAATGAACACCTACGTTAAGCCTTGTAATTTTCAATAGGTACTTATATTAACCATGGTAGAATCAATGGGTAAAACCAAGTTATGGACACGATAACTCTGCAGGTTCTGACGGGCCACAATCCGTGGCTTCTTGACAGAAAATCCTGGCAGGAAACTGTTACCAGACATCTGCCTGATCAATTCATCCCAAGGAAACTGTTATCAAGCCCTGTGCTGCAAAACAATAAAATAAACCTGGTCATTGGTCCGAGACAGGCAGGGAAATCGACACTGATTTGGCATTATCTTGCCGAAGACTCTGATCCGTACTTGTTGATAAACTGTGAAGAACAGTCATGTCGTGAGCTTTGCACTTCTCCGGCTCTATTTCTAGATGATATCAAGCAAATTGTAGATCCGTTACCCGGTTTGTTTTTTGAAGAGGTCCAGCATTTAGAAGAAGCCGGTCTTTTTTTAAAAGGACTGGCTGATATGAAACCCGGGGTTCCGATTTTTGTAACAGGTTCGGCAAGTTTTCATCTCAGGAGTAAAACACGAGAATCCTTGTCCGGCAGATCAACCCGGATGCATCTGCTGCCGCTTGGGTTATCAGAACTCTATCAGGAGGATATCTCTTCTTTGTTACTTGAAGAAAAAGCATTTCAAACATGGGACGAACTACTGATTTGGGGGGGGTATCCGGAAGTCGTATTGAGCTCAGAGAAGCAAAAAATCCTTACCCAATTGGTGGAAGCTTTTATCTTACGTGATGCATCAGATTTGTACAAAATCAAACGTCCGGATGTTTTTAAAAAGCTGTTGTCTCTGTCTGCTTCGCAAATCGGGAATCTGGTCAATTATTCTAAACTGGCTGAGAATGTAGGGGTGAGTGTTAACACGGTCATTGAGTATCTGAACCTGATGGTTGAAAGCCATCTGATAAAACTAATTCCCCCATTTGTGGGCGGGAAGCGAGCCGAAATCACTTCGGTGCCGAAACTGTTTTTTCTTGATAATGGTCTCAGAAATGTTTTGTTTGGTGGTTTTACTCCGATTAATGAACGAGCAGATAAAGGTGCATTAACAGAAAACCTGATATTCACGGAATTATGTAAAAATACCAACCCACTGCTTGACTCTATCATGTATTGGCGATCCGCTTCCGGAGCTGAGGTCGATTTCGTGGTGAAAACTCAAAATAAGCTTTTCGCCTTTGAGATAAAATCAGGTGAATTGAACCGTCCTAAAATAAGTCGTTCCTTAAGAAGTTTTATTGAGGCCTATCGACCCGATAGAACGATTGTATTCAATCGATCATTAAAAGAAACAATCGATGTGAACGGGTCAGAGGTGTTGTTCAAGCGACATATTCACCTTCCATCAGTTTTGGCGAATGAACGCACCTCCAGGTGATTAAAACTATCGCAAGGTAGGATTTTACTCCGCTTTGTAAGGACGTTATTGGATTAAAGGGTGTGAGGGGCAGTTAAAAACAGAAGAAAAGCAGATCTGGCAGAATGCCTTCAATGACGGATTTCAGGAAATGAGGAGGATGCTTTTTTCAATATATCAATTCCTGAATGGTTGGGCGCTCAGCCCCCCCGCATATGGGAAACTTCAGCCGCGACTATTTTTACAGAGCATACGTGGTGGTGTCCGGACTGGGCGGCGTGGCGCCGGAGGAGGCGCTCTACTTGCCGCTACTCGGTGATAAAGGTGCGCCACCGTTCTCGGGAGAAAACCGGTACCTGCTTCATTTTACAAAAGGCAGCCTGCCGCCAGTAAAGGCGTTCTGGTCGCTGTCCATGTATAAAATCGCACCGGACCGGCGCCTGTATTTTGTCCAAAATTCCATCAACCGTTTCTTTATCAGCAATCTGACTGATGGTCTCACTTATCAGCCTGACGGGTCACTGGATATTTACATTCAAAACCAGTCTCCCGAACCCGACCTGGAATCCAACTGGCTGCCAGCTCCGGAAAGCCGTTTTTCCATGCTCATGCGGGCCTATCAACCCGATCCCGCGATTATCAACGGAGAATACCGGTTTCTGGAGATCCGGATTCTCTAACAGAGGTGAGTAGAATACCTGTTTTAATTGTAGGGATAACCACAAATCGGTTGTATTATTCAGACGGCATGCTGTATTGAAACGGGAAACCTATCCGGTTTCTCACCCAAGCGTTTCTCATTAGTGTTAAAGAAACGCGTTGCCTGGCAGTATAAGCGGATGTATCAAGAAATGGATCAGACATTAAGAAATTTGTCCATTTGACTAAATTTTCCAGGGCACCTTCAAAGTCATACTCAGCTACGGCTTCTTCAATCAGAACCAATTTCTGCTCAACTTCTGATCCTTTCAGCTGTTTCTTTAATTCTTCAATAATTTCTGCAGCTTCAGTATCGTCGTCCTCGAGCAATTCTTTAAGCTGGTTGATTAGCTTCCTAAGTTCAGAACTCCTGAATTAGGGGACTTTAATTTGATACCAATTCGAAGTT
>JAOZRE010000162.1 GCA_029940215.1 bacterium
GGTCAGTCAATATGCTGATATGTTTGGGTAATTAAATTACCCTTTTAGAAGGGGGTCAGGGGGATGTTAAGCGTTGATCCACCCCTTTCATCAGCCCTTACTTGGCCAGAATCCCGCCATCCACAGGAATAATGGCTCCGGTAATATAATCAGACGCTTTGGACGCCAGGAAGACAGCCAATCCCTTCATCTCATCCTCTCCCGCCACCCTACCAAGTGGAATATTTGCAATCGTTGCATCATGCGCAGCCTTGAATTCCGGCTTGAAAATATATTCCATCATATCTGTTCGGAAAAAGCCTGGTGCAATAGCATTGACATGTATGTTGAAATCCGCCAGTTTGACAGCCAGGTTTTTCGTCAGAACCTCAATGGCAGCTTTCGATGAATTGTAAGGTACCGCAGGGTGTTCCGCTTCACTCGACCCTCTTGATCCCATGATGGAAGAGATGTTGATGATTTTACCACCCCCATTCTCCTTCATGATGCGGGCTGTTTTCTGTGTCAGCACCCAGACACCTTTTACGTTGATATCAAATACCTTCTCCCACTTATCCAGGGGAAAGTCCAGGGTGGGCGCTCCCCAGGTTACGCCTGAATTGTTGACCAGGATGTCTACTGTGCCGTATTCAGCTACGACAGTATCCACCAGGGCCTCTATCTCTTCAACAGAGCCAAGGTCACATTTAACAGCCATGCTTTTGGAACCCAGTGCTTTGAGTGCTGCTGCAGCCTCTTCGCATTTTTCCAGCTTTCTGGACGCCACAACCACATCAGCACCAGCCTCGGCCAGTCCTGTCGCGATAAAGTACCCAATACCTCTTGCGCCGCCGGTTACAATGGCTACTTTTCCTTTCAGGTCAAACAAGTCATTCAGTTTCATCATCGCTCCAAATTGAGTTTTTATAACTATTCACCACATTTCCGGAGTCGAGGGTATTTTGATTCAAAACGATGGAAAACAGGACGTTTTCCAACAGCTCCAGGATGGATTCATGCGTGTTTTGCATCATAATACCCTCGACGGAGGGGAGCTGAATAGTTATGTCTTTTTTAGAAAACAGACCAACCGGGATAAAATGAAACAGAACAACAAGCGGCTGAGCTGGAAAGCGACCTTCTGGGACACGAAGGGACCTGAAACATTCAGTGAGATGGTCCTGCTCTTTTTCAAGGGGGTGTTCATGGGCGTGGCCAACATCATTCCCGGGGTGTCCGGCGGCACCATTGCACTGATAACAGGGGTATACTCGGAGTTGTTGCAGGCGATTCGCTCGTTTAATATGGACACGATTCGCTATCTGAAGCAATTCAAGTTGAAGGAGGCGTTAAACACCCTCCATATCAGATTTCTGCTGATTATCGGCCTGGGGGTTGCGATTTCCATCCTGTCACTGGCACATATCATCACCTATGTGTTTACCAATTTTCAGGTTCAGACCTGGGCCCTGTTTTTCGGGCTGGTGTTGGCGTCTATACTGGTGATGGGAGCGAAGACGCGGAACTGGATTGGCAGCGGTGGCTTCGCATTTATCAGCGGGACGGTACTGTCATACTATTTTGTAGCCCTGATTCCGGTCTCCACACCAGATGCCTGGTGGTTTATTCTTCTTGCCGGCATGGTTGTGATCTGCACCATGATCCTGCCGGGGTTGAGTGGTTCTTTTCTGCTACTGATCCTGGGAAAATACGAGTATATTATCGGTGCCTTGAAACAGCCGTTTCTTCCTGAGAATTTTATGGTGCTGGCTATCTTTGGAATTGGTTGTGTGGTCGGTATTGTTGCCTTTGCCCGATTGATCTCGGTGATGCTTGATCGGTTTGAAAATGTGACCATGGCGGTGCTCACCGGGATTATGTGCGGATCGATGCGAAAGATCTGGCCCTGGAAAGAGATACTTGAGATCCGGATCATTCAGGGGAAGGAGAAAATTATCAGCGAGGCCAATGTGCTGCCCACTGATTTGGATTCTATATTTTTTACGGCGCTGGCGCTGATGGTTGTGGGGTTCGTTCTGGTTCTGATTCTTGAAAAAACTGCCAGCAAAAAGGGGTGATTCCGCCGATCAACATCGCCACCGGCTATAAATAAAGCGCATCGTCCAACAGCAGGTTGTCTGCCTGGAGCAGAAAGTCTGCTGTTGTAATCTGTTGACGGGATACCTTCCCAATCAGGTCCTTCAGGGGGAGTGTCTGGCGCCCCCTCTTTTCAGCCCCGGCGGAGAGCACAACCAGCTTTTCGAAGATAACCTGCCGGACCTCTTCCAGCTGTATCTCGTTCAACACCCCTGACAGAAAGGCCTTACAGAGGCTGTACAGTCGAAAACGATCCATGGCCGGGTATTTTGCAGACAACTGATCCTGATGCCCCCCGACCTTTGTCAACAATTTCTTCTGAATCAGCTCAACCGGATGGCTTGCCGTTAAGCGGAGCCATAAATCATAGTCCTCACAGGCTTTCAGGCGCTCATCAAATCTGCCGGCTTCATCGAACAGGCTTTTTCTGATCATCACGGATGATGGAGAAACCGTGCAGAGATGCAGGCTCTGGGGGAAAATATAACCGGTGGGTTTCTGGTGTTTCTGCCGTGGATTAACCCGCTTTCCGTGCCGGATCCAGTGTTCTTCTGTCTGGGAGATCTGGCATTGGGGGTTTTGTTGATGAAAATCAACCTGTACCTTTAACTTGTCCTGGTGCCAGTAATCATCTGAATCGAGAAACGAGAGGTATCGTCCGCTACTCTGTTCGGTGCCGTTGTTTCTTGCCGCGCTGACACCGTGCTGCCTCTGTGTCAGCAGACGAATTTTCGATTGATAAATCGATTGCAGAAGGTCTGTGGTTCCATCTGTTGATCCGTCATCCACAACAATCAGCTCGAAATCCCTGAATGATTGACCCAGAACGGATTCCACAGCGCGGACAACACTCTGTTTCCGATTATAGGTCGGAATGATGACGGATACAGCTGGCATGTTTTCTAATACTCCCCGTTGCTTGGCTCGGAACTATCTGGAATCTGGTATACATCGTGCTAATCTTGAACACCAGAAGAGATAGCGGGTTTGAAAAGGTGATAAAGCCTGCAGACCTCACAAAAAAGACAAGTACAGCCGAAGCCGTTGAAATTATAGCATAAATACCCTGTAAGACCTGGCAGTTGTGATTTTTGCCCCGATTCGTGTAGAATGGGCGAACTTGCTAACAGATATTGAGAAATGATGAGTACCCATATAAGACAATCAATCTGCCTGATTCTGATTATAGGCACCCTGGCTGTTTCCGGCAACGTTTTCGCAGAAGAGGCAACCCTTCTGCCGAATGATTCTGCAGCCCCCTATCCCCGCTTTGATCATGTTGAACCGCAGGAGAATGCCGGGTTCAAATTTTCAATGGCATCACTCTTGAATTCCGGACCTGTCGGCGCGACCCATCTGATGGTACCCCTGGAGGGATCTGTGGTGGATAGCGAGACGGACCTTGCCGTAAAAGTCGATACCGATCATCAGTCAAAAGAGCTGCAACTTCTTCCGGAGGTCGGCCTGTATCAGATACCTGAAAACGGCAGCCAGGAACCAACCCCTGACGACGAGCAACTGGATTCGGCCCTGTTCTTTTCCAAAATCGAGAAGATGACCACCGTAGAGCCTGGGGCAGCACACAGTGACCACATTATTTTTGAAACAGATCCGGTCCTGATATCCCTGGAGGGTGATCGGGAAGCGCAGGTGGAGAATGAATCGGAGAGGTTGAAGGGGGTGAACCTGACAGCCATGGAAACCGCGGTGTCTACCGTACCGGTCCCAACGCCTGATATTCCGGTGTACACGAACAGGCGCATCAAGGCCTTTGTGAAGATGTACACCATAAAGAAGCGGCCTATTTTCAGGCAGGCTGTGGAGCGCTCCGCGAAATATATGAAGATGATCAACCGGATCTTCAGGGAATATGAGTTGCCACCAAACCTGGCATACCTGGCGGTGGTTGAGTCCAATTTCAATCCGTTCGCACGATCAAGTGCAAATGCGGTGGGGATGTGGCAGTTCATGAAGTATACGGGAAAGGTTTTTGATCTTCACAACAGTTGGTGGCATGATGACCGCTTCGATCCTGAGAAATCAACCATAGCAGCAGCGCAGTATCTGAAAAGACTGCATAAACGATTTAATGGTGACTGGGAGCTGGCCCTGGCGGCTTATAACAGCGGTAGCGGGACAGTGCGCAGGGCCACCCGTCTGGCCAAACGACAGGGTAAAAAGACGGACTACTGGTCCCTGAAACTGCCCCGGGAAACCAGGGGCTACGTCCCGGCGTTTTATGCGGTTGCGACCATCTTCAGTGATCTGGAGGGGTATGGTTTCGGCAAGCAACCGGAGTTGCTGGAGGAGGTCTCAAGGAAGCAGCTGCAGGTCGCCGGTGGTATTTCCCTGAAGGGTATTGCGAAGGCCCTGGCAATTGAGCAGAAGGTACTGTCTGAGATGAATCCGAATCTTCGGCTGCGAGGCCTTGTACCGCCGACCTTTGACTATTATAAGATCAACATTCCGGGAGAAATGTTTCTCTCACAACGCCATTTCGCCAATCTCGATAAACTGGCTGAGGACCGTCTCAGTAACTGGAAGACCCACTCTGTCAAACAGGGTGAGACGCTCTGGTCCATTTCCCGGTACTATAAGATACCGGTGAAGAAGATCCTGGCATTCAACAGTTTCAGGCGTAAGAATCTGATCACCATTGGTCAGACCCTGATGCTGCCTGTGGCCACAAGCTGGGTGGCCCCTGTGATTCCGTCACGGACAAAACTGACGAAGAAGTCCCTGGACAGGCTGCCGGGCATTACCCATGTTCATAAGGTTCAGAAAGGGGATACCCTCTGGAAGATCTCGAACAAATACAATATCCCCATCAAGACGATCAAATACTGGAACCGGAAAGTCCTGAGAAAGCGCGTTCTGAGAATTGGAACAGAGATTGTTCTGAAATTGCCGCGCAAGTTTGCAGCAAGTTCAACATAAAGTAACAGACGTCCCTACTTTAAACAGTTAACCCATCAGCCCAACATCCTGTCAAAAGGAAACCGTTGAGTCGATCGGATACACTCAGTCTGCTTTCAGAATCAAGCCTGCCGAATTATGATTTACCAGCCGGGCAGGCATTCACTGCTGACATACCCTCACAAAACAGGACGAGCGGTTTCTCCCTGATGGAGGTCCTTGTGACCCTGGTTCTGTTCTCCATCATCTCAGGAGTGGCTGCGGTTTCTTTGGGTCCCCTGTGGCAGAAACACCAGCTGAAACAGGCCACCGCACAACTGCTTTCTCAGATTCAAACCTGCCGTATGAAAGCGATTGTCAAACAAAAAACCTACCAAATCAAAATTACAAAACAAACATTGTCCAGCCGTTACAAAAGCGGTATTGACTGGAGTAACTGGGAAGATTACCTGTTCCCGGGCTCTGCTCTGTATTCCATGAGCGGGACGAGCTATTTTTACAGCAAAGGGTTTGCATCACCGAAAACCATAACGGTTACCCATGACAACTATCATCAGAAGGTCATTATCAATATCAACGGCCGGGCACGCACCAGCGAGATTTACTAAACCCGGGTTCACACTCATCGAGGTGATGGTGGCGCTGGTGGTTTTTTCAGTGCTGGTCGGGATGAGCAGTCGCTTCGTGGCGAGTGGGGTCAGGCAACCCTTTGTCGCAGATCGCGTGGAACCTTGGCTGCAGTTTATGGAAGAGAGTTGGATCTCTGTTCAAAGCCTGTCGCCCCAATCACCACAGCTGGAACCCGGGACTCATAAGGACCCCTTCCCCGGGATCGCAAAACCCGGAGTGCTGACCAGTTGGCAACTGGAATGGAAAAGCACCGGTCTGGAAGGGTACCGGGCAGCTCACTTTAAAGCGCTAACCCAACACCATAAAACCATTGAATGGTATGTCTTCCACAAAACACAATAAATCGCGAGGGGTCTCCCTGGTTGAAGTGATGGTGACGATTGTGATCGGCGCTGTCCTGATGGGCGTTGTCAGCAACAGCTTTCCCCAGCTGAAACGGGCGGCGGATCGGTTTCTGAACCAGGCTCTGTTTGAAGAGCAATACCTGATTTTTCTATTGAGATTTGAGGACGAGTATCAGCAGGCGGCAGTATATGACCCGGAGGCAGTGGAACAGATCGGGCAGATGATGTTCAAGCAGGACGAAAATCTGGATGGAGACTTGAACGATTCAGGAGAGCGGATCGGTTATCGCTGGAACGAAAAAGAACAGCGGATTGATCGTAAAAGCGGTAGTGGCAACTATCAAGCACTGCTGGACGGCGTGACTGGCTTCTCCTGGACACAAATAAAAGATACGCCTGTTTGCCACGAACTACAGCTTCAGACCGCCTTCACCAACCAGACCAGAAGAGCTCGGTATTGCATGTTTGAGTGACGGTAGCGGTACCAGGTTGCGGAGAAATCGGCTTGAGAAAGAGTTGTTTACAAAAACAACCGGTTTTACTACCATCGAATAAGAGATACAGAAGAGACCCAACTCGGCTCGCACCCTTCATGTGAAGCCAATCCCCGGATGTCTCCTCCCTCCTCAATATCGTGGCCCTATAGTTCAAGGGATAGAACGTAGGTTTCCGGAACCTAAGATCCAGGTTCGAGTCCTGGTGGGGCTACCATTATATTTCAGTTAGTTACCTCTGCTTTAATCTTCGAAGTACTCGTTTTGCAATCCACATCTATCAACCGTTTTATTGGGTTAGCTGGGGATAGGTTGCCACCCAATTGACATTTTATCGACATTGGTATGCTCTGTTTTTAGAGAGAAGACTATCTGAAACAGTTTTGCTGAGATACTCAGGCTGGTGACAATTTGTGATTCAGGGAGTCTTATAAATTGACAAAACGGATGAAATAGAACATCGTAGTTGTTTAATATCATTATAAAAAAAAACTACGATGTGGATGCTTACTATGTATCAACGAATGATTAATCTTGAATCCCTTTTGAACAAGAAGTCTTTTTTCCTTTTTGGACCCAGATCCACGGGAAAAACGACACTGATCGAAAACCAGCTTAATAATTGCACTATATACGATTTATTAGATGCAGAAGTATACAGGCGTCTTCTCAAAAGACCGAAACTAATTGATGAAGAGGCCCAAGATCCAAATAAAATAATTGTCATTGATGAAGTCCAGAAATTTCCATCAATCCTGGATGAAGTCCATCGCTTAATTCAAAAAAGAAACCTTCGTTTCTTGCTAACAGGCAGCAGTGCACGCAAGCTAAAGCGAGGAGCTGCTAATTTATTGGCGGGTAGAGCATGGCGAGCAGACTTATTCCCTTTGAGCTTTTCTGAGATACCCAATTTTGATTTACTTGGCTATCTAAATACCGGTGGACTCCCCCATATTTATAATAATCCGGAAGCTGAAGAAGAACTGGAAAGCTATGTGGGAACCTATTTAAAGGAGGAAATTCAGGCGGAAGCACTGACCCGGAATATTGGGGCTTTTGCGGAGTTTCTTGACACGATCGCGTTGAGTAATGGAAAAGAGATTAACTATGAAAGTCTCGCCAGCGATTGCCAGGTATCAACCAGCACCCTGAAAAACTATATTCAAGTCCTTGAAGACACTCTTATTGGGTTCAGGTTGCCAGGGTTTAAGAAAACAAAAATTAGAAAGGCTATTTCAAGGAGCAAACACTATCTATTTGATGTTGGAATTGTTAATAATTTATGTCAACGCTCTACAATCAAGCCGAAAAGTGAACTTTTTGGTGACGCGTTCGAGCATTTTATCATTTTGGAAGCCCGTGCATACAATAGTTACAAACGAAGGAATCAGAAGCTTTCTTATTGGCGGTCAACTTCGCAAATGGAAGTTGATCTTCTCATTGGGCAAAAGATAGCGATCGAAATCAAAGGCAGTTCCCTTATCAGTGAAAAGCACCTGAAAGGTCTTCGAGCACTAAAAGAGGAAGGCCTTTTTCAAAGATACATTGTTGTTTCTCTTGATCCGAATGAAAGAAAAACCAAGGAGCATATAGAAGTGATTCCCTGGAAGCTTTTCTTGGAATATCTTTGGCAAGGAAAACTGTTTTAGCAATAGAGGAAAGCCGAGTTTATACTGCACCCTGATATTAGGCGGAACCATCTCCCAATTCTTGTTTCAGAGCTTCTTCAAGGTATTGAAAAGCATCTGTCCATATCTTGTTCTCAGCTTGATTTGCGGTTTCCCGAAGTGCTTCGGAAAAGAAAAATGAAGAAGGAAGAATATAAATCCCTTCCTAATCAACTATTTTATAAATGGGAAGCTGGAATTACTTGGTTTTTCCCTTGTTTTTTCGCCTTATATAATGCCTCATCTACCAGTCTGATGAGTTCATCAACGCTTAAGTTTTGATCTTGCTGAACAGCGACTATTCCAACGGAAATAGTTTGAGGTCCTGGATATCCAAGCGCATTGGATGGTATTTCTGCGATGATTTTGCGCATCCGTTCTGCCAATTGATACCCCATGTTTTGATCAGTGTGGGGGCAAATGATCATAAACTCTTCGCCGCCATAGCGAGCGGAAATATCCATCGTTCTACATTCCTTCATCAACACTTTCGCCACTGCTTTGAGAGTTTTATCTCCGACCAGATGACCATATTGATCGTTTACCTTTTTGAAAGAGTCCAGATCAAACATAATCAGGCAGAACGGTTCACTGTACCGATTCGTCATTTCAATATGTTCGAGCAGTGAATCCAGCAGATATCTTCTATTGTACAGGCCCGTGAGTGGATCTTGAGTCGCAATTCGCGTACTTCTCTCAATCACGAGACCGGTACCTAAACCAAATACAACAAATAGCGTGATGGTCAACCACGCATTTGGTATAAAGAGCGATATTAACCCGAAGCCTAATCCGGTAGCTGCCCAAATATAGCCTGAATTCAAAATTGCTCTAAGGTTCCTCAGCGTATGATAAAAGTGCTGATTGCTAAAATCTGGTCTATTCATCGGACGTTTTCTGATTGGAGATAAAGTTAATGAACCTGGCATATTCAACTTAAAAAAATCGGTTGATGAAATAACCCCCATGCAGACGTTACAATCCTTTTTCCAGCGACCAACGGTTTAAATTTTTTGAAGGTTGACGAAGTCTTGCCTTTGGGCTTATGAGAGCCGGCAATGATTTATTGCCGGCGGGGTCATCTGCTCTTTCCAACTTGAGGGAACCACAATCGCTCAGTTTTTCAGATGCTGATTCAGCAGGTAGCTCACATCCGGTTGCCACCTTGGTTTTAATTTCACGATCGTTTCGCCTGGAACACCAGCGGCCAATAACTGTTCTTTTATTCTGGCGATCTCATTTTCTGCGTTCATTTTAACGTCATCATATTTTTTGATTGCTTCTTCAATAACGTGCTTGCTCATAACACCTCCTGAATTAAGGATTAGAAAGGGAACCTCAAACAAACAGGTTCTTTGGAAAAAGGTTGATTACACCAATTAAACACACCTGAAATTAATTGCTCAGTAAGTCAGGCTGCTGATGTCTTGCTGTTGGCTTTGTGATCGGTTGTTGCTGTGCTTATCGATTTAGCCCCATATCCATCCCGGTACCAGCCAGAACCCTTTAATTGAAATGAATTCAATGATGTTATTTTCTTCAACCCGTTTTCACCACATCTCGGGCAAATTTCCAAAGGCTGTTCGTTAATTTTTTGAATTGCCTCCAATGTCTGGTTACAGCAGGAACAATCATATTCGTAAATA
>JAOZRE010000562.1 GCA_029940215.1 bacterium
AATCGACCAGAACGACGATATCGCTGTTGCAACTTGCTACTGCCGTCATGCGGCTCTGTTGAGGGGTGAGGATATTCATCAAATGCCAAGTGAAACCTGTATGCAGTTTGGTGCCTGGGCACAATTTTCCATTGACAGGCTGGGGGCCAGGAAACTAAGCAAGAAAGAGGCCCGGGAAGTGCTGGACATGGCAGAGGAAGCCGGATTGATCCATATGAGTTCAAACCTCAGCGAAGGGGTTGAGTTTATCTGCAACTGTGACCGCTGGCACTGTACACCTGTCAAGGAGGCCCTCAGATATCAAAAACCGGCACTCCATTTCAACTCCGGTTTTGATCCCCTGTTCAACGCGGAAAGGTGTACCGCCTGTGAAACCTGCATCGACCGCTGCCCTCCGGAAGCGCTGATTCTGGGTGACGATAATGTCCCGAAAGTGAATTTTGACCTCTGTTTTGGATGCGCCGTTTGTGCGACGGGGTGTCCATCTGAAGCAATCACAATGGTTAACAAACCCGGTTTTCCGGAACCACCCGCCAATGCCAAGGCGATGAAAGAAGCCATCAGGGCCACCAGGGCTTGAGAAACGATTAAACAGGAGACATAACCATGACAAACACACAGGACTTTCGCTCAGCGATGAACCTGGCCGACTATTACTCCCCATCCGACGGTGGAGATACCGCTTTTTCCGTTGTCGCTCCCCTGGTGAAATTTGGACCGAGTTCATTGAGAGAGATAGGAGTGGATGCCAGAACACTGGGCATGAGCCGGGTAGCCATTTTCACAGACGCCCGGGTGGCCGAGCTTGAACCCCTGGCAGTTGTCCAGGAATCTCTCCGCAAAAGCGGGGTAGACTCGGAAATATACGCCGAAACCGAAGTTGAACCCACCGATCGTTCCTTTAAGGCCGGAACTGCTTTTGCGAATGAGGGCAAATTTGACGGGTTTATTTCCGTTGGCGGCGGATCGGTCATGGATACCTGCAAGGCAGCCAATCTATACAGCACTTATCCGGACGATCTGCTGGCCTATGTGAATGCTCCCATCGGCAGGGCGGAACCCATCCCCGGTCCCCTGAAACCCCATATCGCCTGTCCGACCACCTTTGGCACTGCCAGCGAGTGTACAGGCATCGCCATTTTCGATCTGCTGGAGATGAAGGCCAAGACCGGCATCGCCAGTATCAGGTTGAAGCCGAACCTGGGCATCCTGGACCCGAACAACCTGAAAACACTGCCAAAAAATGTGATGGCAGCCAACGGCTTTGATGTGTTCTCCCACGCCATCGAATCCATCACGGCACGTCCCTACACCCAGCGACCAGCGCCTGCCAGCTCCGATGTTCGTCCCTTAAGCCAGGGTGCAAACCCCTATAGCGATGTATCCTGCATCGAGGCCATTCGCCGGGTGGGTGTCAGCCTGGTGGATGCCGTCAACCAGCCGGAGGATAAGCACTATGAGTCATTGATGTTCGCCAGTTTGTTGGCCGGCATCGGTTTTGGAAATGCCGGGTGCCACATCCCCCACGGAATGTCCTATGCAGTTGCAGGACTGGTTCGAGACTATCAGCCTGATGGCTGGCCCACCGATCATCCCATGGTACCCCATGGGATCTCCGTGATCGTGAACGCACCTGCCGTATTTCGCTTCTGCGCTGCCTCCTGTCCAGAGCGACACCTGGCAGCAGCAGATGCTATGGGCGCTGATATCAGGGGAGCCTCCCTGGCAGATGCCGGGATACTGTTGGCCGATCGTGTCATTAAGATGATGCGTCAAACCGGCATGCCAAACGGACTGGCAGGCGTCGGTTATACGGAAGCGGATTTAAAAGCCCTGACCGACGGAGCCTTTCCCCAGAAGCGGGTTATCGATAACGGCCCCAGAGCCATCAGCTGGGACGACCTGCATGAGATATTCAAGGATGCATTAACATACTGGTAGGTTGTCACTGGACCTGTTCTACTCAATCATTGCATGTAGTACTTCAATTTTTCAGTATGATAAAGGATTCAAGGGACAAATAACCCTGAATCTTGTATAGTAGCGACATGGCCTTCGGGATACCAGACTATCAAAAAAGTTAACCAAAAAGGATTCAGTGGAAGAACTGATCACTAAAGCAGTCATAAATTTAAAGGATAAGAAACGGGAGTGTCGCATCAGCCTTAACGCCTCCATGGATCACAGAAAGGAGTTGTCGAAGGTTGCCGAGGACATTATCGACAACTGCGCAGACAATGACTGCTTTCTGCATGCCGATTTCGAGCCGATACCTTCTGTTGAATCTGTGGTAAAAATTATCAATCTGCTGAAAGAGATTATCTTTCCGGGCTATTTCAGCAAAGGGAAACTGAATCCTGTCAATCTGAAATACAGTATCGGTCAGTCGGTATCAGTGCTGTATGACCTGCTGTCTGAACAGGTCTCAAACGGCATCCGGCATGACTGCATCCGTTACGATCAACCCTGCCAGGATTGTGCCGAGAGAGGACAGGAGGCCACGCTGGAATTGATGCGTACCGTGCCCTCCTTGCGCAGACAGTTATCCAAGGATGTCCGCGCCACCTTCGACGGAGATCT
>JAOZRE010000563.1 GCA_029940215.1 bacterium
TTCCGCTCTTATTGAAAAGGGGTTTGAATTTACGTTTCTTATCAAATTGACCGATCTCCCCCTTCAGCAGGTACTGGTTTTCATTGCTGGGATTTCTGATCACAATAATCCGAAAATCAAGAGATTGATTTGAAATCATGTGCTGGTCTTTATAAAAATCCTTTGCAAATGCGTATTCCTCTGCCAGCATCAACAATTGCGAGGCACCATGACGTTCGACGCTATAAAAATCCTCAACCTTCTTGGAATGAAAAATCGAATCGACCACTTGAAAAAGCTTAGCTGCTTTCGGCGTTGATGAGGGATTCTTCAGCTTGGAGTCTGAACCGTTATAATTTTCAATCGTTATGGCAAGGCGGTTTGTGTTAAACCGTTTTGTCTCATCATGAAGTGCAAGATAGGTAATGTCATCATCCGATTCAAACAGATCCACTTTTGACTCAGGCATGGTAAGCCAATATTTCCAGTCTTTTACCTGTCTCGCTTCGAAACTTGGGGGATCAACCTTTTGGGGATCCATAATATTAAGAATTTTCTCTGGAAACCAGGACAGCCATTTCTTATGGAACTCGTCCCACTCATCGTTCGGGATCAATACCCCTTTGAAAGAGTCTCGGATCATAGGGGCAGGCAAGGGTGTCGGTAGGATTTCATAATACTTTGAGTCGAAAATAATTGATTTTGGCAGGCCATAAAGCATCAAGCCTTTATCAACAAACTCATCTGTAATAATGGGTAACCGATTACCTCCTTCTTCATGAAAAAAGATGCCGGCCAGAATACGGTGATTGGAAAGGATGTGGACATTTAAATCAAACTCAACCTTTTTAAAGGAGTTGCGAATGGGGACGATATTGGTGCCATAGAAGGTAAAAGGGTGGCCTAGCAATAAGAACAGGAGTGCATGCGTATCCCTCGATGACAGAATCAGGGGGTTTGGAATCTCACCACCATCCCGCAGGTTATGATTTTCATCTGTGAGAAGACGATTTTCATCCAGAAAGGTTTTAATAACCCAGCCGGGATTGTTGTTATTATCCAGCAGGGATTTTGAGATAGATTTGATCGGCTTTTCATTACCCCAGCCCCTGATACCGTATCGTGCCCGATTGAACATCCAGATGAACTTCTCTTCCCTGTCTTTGGAGAAAACCTGCTGGAACCTGATAATAGTGTGGATATCGCCTACTTCAACAGGAATCGAATCAAATCCGTGTTCCTGTTTCCAATCTTTAAAGGAGTACTGTGGATAGTAGTCGGCGGGTAATATATTCTTACCTTTCTTGGAAACCTCCGGGGGAACAGAAAACTGGTCAAAACTCGCTTCCTCAAAAGTAGGTTTTGCCTTTGACTTTTTCCATCGTAGTTGCTTTTTTACTGGAACGTCATAAAGGCCTTCAATAATTTCTTCAATGCTTTCACCCTTATCCTCAAAAAGATAAAGCGCCTGGCTTTCCCAATCTTCGAATTCAGCAAGAAACTTGGCGAATTCACGTCCAAGGCTCTTTGATACATTCTTGGATTTCTTAAGCGCTCTTACAATTGGATGACGGGCGTTTAATTTACTCACGGTAATGAAAGCTTGAAAGTATACTTTATTTCTTAAATCACAGTCTGGTTAAGACTGTTGATATCGACTGTTTTTGTCAAAGCGCCTGGAGGAAGTTTGTCTCTAAGTCTATCCTTCCTTTTCAGCAAAATGCAATAGTTATTATGTGAATATTGTTTTATAAGTAAAACAGCTTGAAAATGGCTGGTGGCTATATAAATCCTGCAAATTGGCCAATAAGCAAGTTAATATCATAAAATATACCGATCCCAATGATCAGGCATCTATTTTTTTAACATGTTCGATTGATTTGATTTATGGTTTAAGGTATAAATTGGTTTTGTTTGCAAGGGCTCGCATTCTTGTCGAGGGGTTTGATTACGCTTCCTCGGGTTAAATTGTTACCATTTCTGGCTGATACCACTATCTACCAGAATAGTCGCAAGCCAACTAAACAAAAGGGATACACGCGGCATACTGTCCAGGGATAGACCTGCCGGTTAGCATTGACAGTCAGTTTCCATTTCCCTGAAGAAGCAAAAATCATAATCACTATTCAAAAAATGCTTGAGAGAATAACGAGAGTTTTTTCAAACGATATCGCCATTGATCTTGGTACAGCGAACACACTGGTTTTTTTATCCGGTAAGGGAATCGTCATCCGGGAGCCTTCAGTTGTTGCTGTTCAAACCGACCCAAGAGGGGAAACAAAGGTATTGGCAGTTGGAGCCGAAGCGAAATCCATGCTTGGGAGAACGCCCGGGACCATCCAGGCCATCAGGCCGATGAAAGATGGTGTGATTGCCAACTTTGACGTGACAGCAGAAATGATTCGTCACTTCATCAAAAAGGTGCAAAAGAGCAGTTCATTAATTAAATTCAGACCACGGGTCATCGTCGGAGTTCCGTCCGGAATTACGCAGGTTGAAAAGCGGGCTGTAAAAGAGTCTGCTGAGTCAGCTGGCGCACGGGAGGTTTATCTCGTTGAGGAGCCTATGGCTGCAGCAATAGGTGCGGGATTGCCCATTA
>JAOZRE010000163.1 GCA_029940215.1 bacterium
CAGTTACAGAAAGTGACATATCGGTTGTTGTATCTCCTTCCGAAGCCGAAGGTAAAATACCTGAAACAGTGGAAACAGACGTGCAGGCTGACGATCTCAGTCAATCAGGTTCGACTGTGGTGCAGCCGGAAGACCCAATAATTGATACACCTCTGGATCTGACTGGTGCCCAACCCACAGCAGTTGAAGGTGATCCTCCTGCCACAACTGATAGTGATGTTGAAGGATCAACTCCCCTTGCAGCTGATGCTCCTGGCATGACCATCCTCGGCAGTGAGATGACGAATAATGGCCGGATGAGTGTCGCAGGATCTCAGGCGGGTGACAGGCTGATCGGTGATTCTGAACCAGTCTGCTTCAGCCTGGAATTGGCACCATCCCTGAGTGCGGCAGATCTGAATGATGGAGAGACATCACTGGCTGTGTCAGTTACGGTGCCGGAAGGGGTGTCGCTTTCCAATGGCATTTACCAGGAGTCCAGTGGGACCTGGTTGCTGACAGAAGAGCAGTTGGATGGACTTGAGGTTATCGTACCGGTTGGTATTAATGAGCTGGAAATTCAGGTTCAGTCGATAGCCGAGAAAAATGGCATTCAGACTTTCGGCGAGTTTCAGAGTCTGGATATGAGTATCACGGGGGCAGGGAATGACTTTATTGAAGGGCTCGATGGAGATGATAGTATCGATGGTGGATTGGGTGATGATCATTTGTTGGGTGGTGGCGGCTGTGATCATATTTCAGGTGGGGAAGGCAACGATCTGCTGGATGGTGGTGACGCTTCGGACCTGATTAATGGGGGTGTGGGAACCGATATGTTGCTTGGAGGAGAAGGTAATGATGTCCTGGACGGTGGCGCCGGAGCGGATTTGCTTCTGGGCGGCGACGGTGTGGATAGCCTCTATGGTGGTGCCGGTGATGATGTGATTGTGTTTGATGACTCTGATATAGAGATTGACGGCGGCGATGGTACTGATATCGCTGTTCTGGATGAGACTGCCGCTGGCGGGATCGTTGATACCAGAATTTTAAGCGGTGTTGAGCATATTCAGCTCAGCGGTGGCAATGAGACTGTCATGCTGGACCGGAACAACGGGTTTGTTCTGGATGGCGGGGATGGCAGAGATGTCCTTGATGGATCAGGGGCAACCGCCCTGGATATTCGGTTGTCCGATTCCATTGATGGGGCAAGTGCCATTGTCAATATGGAAGAGGTGATTGGCTCGGGGTTTGATGATCGGATCGTTGGTAACAGTCAGGATGATCTGATCAGGTCCGGGGCTGGAGAAGACGCTGTTTTCGGTGGAACCGGCAACGACAGGCTGCAAGGGGAGGGTGGCGCGGATCATCTGCAGGGAGAATCCGGAGACGATATAATTGATGGTGGCAGTGGAAGCGATATTCTGGAAGGGGGAGCCGGGAGTGATACGCTTTTCTTTGACAGTGACGATACCCTTATCAGTGGCGGTTCTGATGAAGATGTGGCGATCTTGTCCGGCAGTGGTGGTCAGCCAGTGCACTCAGACCGGTTTGAAGGTGTAGAGCACATCGAGTTGGGAGGGGCTGATGACACATTCAAGATTCATGAAAACATTGGGTTTACTTTGGACGGTGCAGGCGGAACAGACACCATCGATGGCAGCGAGGCTGGCGGAGCCCTGAACCTGACACTCTCGGATAACCCATCCGGCGTGAATTATATCACCGGATTTGAACAGGTAATCGGCTCTGATTTCGGTGATACTTTGACCGGAAACGGTATGGACAACGTTCTGATGGGCAATCAGGGGGATGACCAGATTCTCGGGGCCCAAGGGGATGATGACCTGTATGGCGGTTCCGGGAGTGATTTTCTGTCCGGTGGAGAAGGCAATGACCGTCTCTTCTTTGATGCAGCCGACGGTTTGGTGGACGGGGGTTCCGGCGAAGACTTTGCCACACTGTTTGACTCTATTTCGGGTCAGGCAATTCGTTCAGACAGTTTCAGCCAGGTGGAGCATGTTGAGTTGAGCAGTGGAGATGACTGGTTTCAACTCATGTCGGGAAATGACTATACCCTAAATGGTGGAGGCGGAAGTGATGTCCTTGATGGGAGCCTGGCAGGGGGCAGCCTGGATCTGACCCTGTCCAACAGCGCTGCTGGCGAAAACCATATTTTCGGATTTGATCAGGTCATTGGATCTGCCAATGATGACCGGCTTACCGGAAACGTTTTTGCTAATACCCTTGATGGCGGAGAGGGAGCTGACCAGATCTTCGGTGGCTATGGAAATGACACCATCAGTGGAGAGGGTGGTGATGATGTCCTACGCGGTGATCAGGGGGTGGATGAACTTTATGGTGGTGAAGGGAATGATACGCTGTGGTACGACGTTGGTGATAGCTTGATCGATGGTGGTGCCGGGATTGATCAAGCGGTTCTGGCGGAGACTTATGATAATGCTATCATTGACAGTAGTCGATTTATCGGAGTGGAGCATTTTGAATTGGGTGATGCCGGTGAACGATTCAAACTGTATGAAAGCAACAGCGATTTCTCTATAGCCGCTGGTGCCGGGTATGACATCATCGATGGCAGTGACGCGGTTTCCGGTTTGAACCTGACGCTGTCCGACTCCGCTGTTGGTGCAGATTACATAACAGATGTGGAGGAGGTGTTGGGTTCGGATCATGCAGACAGCATCATCGGAAATTCAACTGGCAATACCCTGTATGGTGGTGCTGGTGATGATCAATTGTTTGGTGGCGGGGGAGATGACACTCTTGAAGGTGATGCCGGAAACGATATGATTGATGGTGAAACGGGGGCTGATATCCTGTCAGGGGGCAGTGGTGATGACACGATCCTTTTCGAAACAGCGGATCTAGCGGTGGATGGTGGATCCGGCAGCGATACAGCTCGTCTGTGGAACACCTTTAATGGGGTGGTTATTGATGGGGACAAGTTTACGGCTGTTGAACATATTGAGCTTGGTGGTGCAGATGAAACGTTCAGGCTTTTCGAGGACAACAGTGCCTATTCCATTGAGGCGGGTGCCGGCTATGACGTTCTTGATGGTAGCCTGGCCAGCTCGGGGCTGAATATTGAATTGAGTGACGTTGAAAGTGGCATCGACTTTATCATTGGTATGGAAGAGGTAGTGGGTTCCGGTTTCAATGATACGGTCAGTGGGGATTCCGCTGCCAATGTCTTGCGCGGGGGTGCTGGAAACGACCAGATCCTGGGTGGCGCCGGGAATGACACCCTCATTGGCGGATCCGGAAACGACGTTCTTTACGGTCAGGGAGGTGCGGATATCCTCAGTGGCGGTGGTGGATCGGATACGATCCACTTCAATTCAAGCGATGTAATCAATGGGGGTACCGGAACAGACAGAGCAGTGGCTGAAAATACAGGTGCTCGTGTGAACCTGTCCGGTGATTTTTTCACTAACATCGAGCAGGTGGAGCTGACCGGGTATAATGATCGAATTACCCTGAACAACGGGTATACCTTTTCGGTGGATGGTGGTGCAGGCAATGACCGGGTGGATGGCAGCAGTTCCACCACGGCTCTCAATATGGCAACCATCCAGAATGTTGAAACCATCATAGGCTCTAACTACAACGACACACTGGTTGGCGACGGAACCAGCACGACCTATACCGGAGGGCTCGGCAATGACCATATCATCGGTGGTGCCGGGGCGGATACGGCCCGTTACCATGCGAATTATGCGGATGTCATTGATCAGATGAAAAATGGGGGGTCTTCATATATCAATATCGGGGCAGGGGAAACACATATAAACACGCCGGAAGACGGACATGATATACTGGAAGATGTTCGTTATTTAGAATTTGCAGATATAACCCTGGATCTGAATGCAAATTGCCCCCCCTTTGCTGTTAGTGAAGCACTGCCAACCTATACTGATTCTGGCTTCATGATAATGATGATACCCCTTTCCAAAAGCGCCCTTCTGGCCAACGACTTTGACATTGATGCAACGGATACAGTGGTCGACCTTGTGTTAACTGACTGTGACGGAGCCGTTGTTGGCGATATGGGTGACCATCTGGTTTTTATGCCAAACAACAGCATGGGGGGGACGATCAACTTCAGCTATGCGGTGATTGACAGTCGGGGCATGGTCGGAGAGACAGTCTCAACCAGTTTTGGCTATATGGCAACAGGGACAGCGCCGCCTCTGGTGTTTGATTTGGATGGTGACGGAGCAGGTATTGAGAACAGTTCAGATGCTGGTATTCTGTTTGATATTGACTCCGACGGTGAGCAGGAGGCCATGCAGGCCTGGGCCGGAGCGGGTGACGGATTTCTGGGATATGATGTCAATGGTAATGGCAGGATTGATGATGGGGCGGAAATTGTACTGAGCCAGTATCATCCAGACGCGAAGACAGACCTTCAGGGCCTTGCTCTGGCGTTTGATTCGAACAACGACGGCAGGTTCGATGCAGAGGATGAAGAGTGGGACCGGTTTGGGATCTGGCAAGACGGTGATAGAGATGGCGTATGTGACGACGGGGAGTATGCGACACTTGATGAGGCTGAGATTGCCTCCATCGACCTGGAAAGCGATGGACAGGCTTACGAAGTTGAAAATGGCACCGTTTCCGGGACTGGGGTCTATACAAAAACAGATGGCTCTGTCTTTGAATTTGCGGATGCATCGCTGGAGTACCAGGAGGTGGCGTCAACTGAAGCTAAAGAGGAAATGGTTGCTGAATCGGAATCATACAGCCAGTTCCTGGAAGCGTATGAGTCAGAGATAGCGGCTATTCAAACGTCGATTGAGGGTGAGATATCGGTTGATTCGCACCAGGTTGGGGGTGATATGACAGCTGGTGAATTAATCGACATGGCAGAAGAGATAGCAGCAGTTCATAAGGTGTATAATGAAGAGGTCCTGGTTCCGGAAGCAGCGGAACTCCAGGTTGATGACGGACTGGGATGTGTCGATCCGGTGCCCGATATCAGTGAATTTTCTGAGATCTGGATCGTGTCGCAGGAGCCGGATTTCATCTGCTAAGGGTCAGCACAGGGGGTTCAAGTTGAAAAGAAGAGAGCTATGGCCCAGTTTTAAGATGATCAAGCAGGGAAGTCTGCTGCTGGTATTCTGGGTGGCATCCCTCATCTGGCCTGCGACCTGTCAAGCTGTTGATCTCTTACAAACAGGTCGTTCGACACTGGCTGCCAGTCTTGAGCTCAAGCGCCTGGAGGAAAAGGTTCTTTCTGCAAGAATGCATGTCAAGGAGATGCAGGGGCGTTTTGGTCCCACACTGGGACTGACCGCCAGCCATACCCATACCGACCAGGCCAAGCCCATTGATGTTGATAAAAAAGAGCGGGACTATACTGTCACGCTTTCACATCCCATTTATAGACCGGAGCTGTGGTATGACTATCAGGAGGCTACTCTCAAAGCACAGATGGTTGATATTCAGCTGAAGGAGAAGCGCGAGACCCTTCTTTTCGAAGTCTTGGCGACTGTTCTGGATGTCTGCCGCATTCGTTCGCGGTTGGCAATCACGAAAAACAGCCTGGAATTTGTTAAGAAGACCGTTGATATTCAAAAGCAGTTATTGGAAACGGGATACGGTTCACGGTTTGACCTGCTTGAGGCTCAGGTCGAGCTTGCCCGTTACCGGAAAGACTGCCAAGGGCTGACGACTCAACTACAGCTGAAGCTGATGGGTCTGGAAAATCTATCTGATGTTCGGTGGAAACAGGCAGACTTTCCGGAGATCATGAATCTGGAGCTGAGTACTTTGCTTGAAAGCAGCACAAATGAAACATCGGAATGGATTCAGGCTGCCTATCGACTGAACAGCCATTTAATGCTGATTCAGCTGAACCAGGAGATCAATCAAATCTCAAAAACACGGGCTTACAGCAGTTTAAAGCCAAACGTTGACCTGACAGTGGCCTATCATCAGGCTGAAGAAGAGGTGTTGACAACCAACCGGGTTGATGACAGCTCGATCCAGTTGCGTTTCTCCATGGCATTTTCGCCAGTTTCCACATACTATCAGGTTCGACAATCTGAAATTGAGAGCAGGGCGTTGGAGATCGAGGTGGAAAATGAGAGAAAAAAGCTGCGGGACAGCATCAATGAACTTTGCTATTCCATCAAGTTGAAGCACGAAGATGTTAAGGTTCAACAGAAATGGAAATTGAAGCAGAAAAAGGTTGTTGAGATGCTGAAAAAAGGGCTGAAGGAGAAATACTTTCCTTTTTCCCGTTTTATTGACAGCAGTAGGAAGTACAACGAATCCCGGGTTGATTTAGCCCAGACAGTCATAGACATCTGGGAGAATCGCATCCGGCTGCTGCATCTGTCAGGTCAGCTGAACCTGAAGCTTCTCGATCAGCTGTCGAAGGAGTTTGAAACGCTATTTGTTTTGGAACGTTGAACTATATCTTTCGGTAATACTCCGTCTGGTCAAAATACTATTTTCGACCTTATCTCCGACCAACAAAAGGTTTAAGCCTGAAAAAAGTCCAAAAAAACATCGGGCTCCTCCAATATAGCCTCATGTGTTTGGTTTTGATAGATTTCCATTTGCATTCTGATCATTTCATATTCGAGATTAAATTGAAGGAAAAATGGACGCCGCGTTTCCTTTTCACTAATGGGAAACACTTGGTAAGCAGTCAGGTAGATGAGGAATTGTTACGGATAGGTCCCAAAGCACTAAGATAAATTATTCTTAGCTTTCAGGTGTTTGACGATATATCAATCCTGCTGTGCGGCATGGTCTCTTAAGGTACCGTACTGAGTGGCCTCTATAGAAATCTTGTTAAGGTTCTTTTTGAATTCTTCGTAGCTGCCCTCGGCAAGAAAATCGTTATAGCCTTGCTGAAGATTGGCTTTTATGATTTCCTCATCTGCAGTGTCGGGCTGGTTGAAGTAGTTGGGCAACTGGCCGGCAGAATAGTAGTAGTAATTGTATGTTCTGTCATATTTGTCGTTAACGCTGTCCCAGTACCAGCTGTCCCATCCTCTCACATTATCCAGTCTGATATCTCCGGAATCGGGATCAAAAGTCATGTTATCATCGCTATCGAGAAAGAAATTGTACCTTGTATAACTCCATGTCCGTGTATTACCCTCGCTGTCGGTCCATGTATAAGGCCCGTACTCATAATCAACCCTGCGTACCAGATCAAATTCATCATCAACCGGAAGTAGCCTGTTCAGGGGGTAGTTCTTTCTCATATAAAAACTGCCGCTGAACATGGTTTCCGGTTCAGGGACGACATATCTTCTGCCGAAGGTGATCAGGGTTTCATAGGCTGTGTGTTCGCTGTTGGTATAGGTTCTGTCCCAGTCCGATGAATCATAATGAACATCTCCCGGTCCGTCAGTTCCATCGGCATCATATTCGAATCCCCATATCCATTGGCAGTAGTAATAGTCCGGATTGAAATTCTGGGCTCCCCACTCATCGGATGATACATCTCTCCATGTTGTTTCGGCGTCCACTCTATAGGCTCTGGTTATCGTACCGTTTTCAGCTTTGATCTCTTTAAGATAAACAACCTGAGGTTCGGATGTTAGACCATCCGTCACAAGATCAAACCGTGAATGTCCATACCAACTGTCGTACCAGGTATTTCCCCACCCTGAATAAAGTAGATTGCCGTCTCCGTCATAGTACTCAGTGCTGAGATAGCCCCATCCTTCGCCGTCTACTCCCGTAGTTCCTGCATTTGATCCGGGACTACCGGTTGCGTCTCTTCCGGGCAGTGAGAAATAGGCAATTCCGCCTCTGTCGTCATTTCCCCAGCCTACTGTCCAACTGCTCCAGGTTCCGTCGTAACTTTTTTCGTCTCCATTGTAAATAGTGTCGCTCTGATACTCATCCCTGTGAGAATTGATAGAGAGATAACTGCCGTCGTCCTGGCGGAATGATTTCGTCAGCTTCTGATAGTTTGATGAGTAATCTCCCGAGTAGTTATAGTCGTTGCCGCTGGAAGAATAGGTTCCGTCATATTCGAAATCGAGAGCCATGGTTCCCGTCCCTTCGGCTATATTTATTTCACAGAAAGCTTTGATGGCTCTGTCATAAGAACCTTCGTAGTGGTAGTTACTGCTCGATCCAGAATAGGTATAGGTCCAGCCTTCCATATAATCGGCCATGACTTCCACTTTCTTGTTCGCCGTATTAGTGGGAAGAATCAGTTTTCCGAAGATTTCCACTTCCTTGGGGTTGTCATCACTCCAGTATTGTTTGAATATGATGACGTATACGTAGATATCGTGACTATCGATCACGCCATCACCGTCACTGTCGGTTGCTTCATAGAGCAGATAGTTCTCAAACGACTCAATTCCCCACCAGGGCCTGAATGATGTATTGGAGTCGCTAAAATCAAGGCTGAAAATATCACCGCTCGTCAACTCGTTATTTTCAGCATATTCCTTGATTTTATCAATTCCCGTTTGAACAAATTCCTGCATGGGATTCTTTTCCTGGAGCCTGTACCACGCCCATGATCTTACGGACTGAACTGCGTCCTTGTTCAGAATGTCCGTATCGCCGACTGCCGAGGAGATCGATAAAGCCTTTTCGGTTTGCGCGTCCGGATCTTCGGTGAGACTACCGGCCATGGCCAGTTCTATATCCGGCAGCAGGGCGATGGCCTGGTTGGCCGTAAGGGGAACATTGATATTGGTACCCGTTCCGCTGCCCCCTTCCTCGGAATAAAACAGATTATCGCAGGATGTCACTAAAAACACGGTCACAATAAGAAGGCCAAAATATTTTATAATCATGGTCAATCTCTCAGAATGTGATGGCGTATTAATTATATCGCAATATTCGGGAAAAACAGCGTAAACCGCAATAGAATGGTAAGACTTTGGTGTTTGCGAGTCAAGTAGAGATGGATCGGATTTCCAAAGCCGTTATTAATATTGTGGCAATCTGGAGCGGATTCGGGGATTTACAAAGTGATCTAAACCTGTATGGCCAAAATATTATTTCCGCTCTAATCCCGCATTAACAGTAGATCTAAACCTGTAAATCAGCCAAAAAGCCATCGGCCCTGTTCAAAATTGCCTCAAGTGGTTGGTTTTGAAGAGTTTCATTTACATTCTGTATATTTGGTATTTGAAACAACACTGGAGGAAAAATGGACGTCGTGTTTCCTTTTCACTAATGAGAAACACTTGGGAATCTGTTGAAACATTGGCTTTGATTGATGCGAACTCAGCTTTCAATCGTTTTCAGCCTATCGTTTAATAATGCCAAAAACCGCTCTTTTGCTTCATTACTCAGAAATGAGCGGTGGACTAATTCCAGGGCTTTTTCATATCCTGTGAAGAACCTGTCAATAAAAGAAGCAGCGCGATTATTTTCACCCCTAGAAACTCTGCTAGTTTAAGGAAATCAATTTTCTTATAGAAGCCGTTTGCCCTGAAACTATTGGATTCATAATTTTCAAACAGACCGAGAGCAGTACATACCTCATCAGGGACATGGACTGATGTTGAAATCGGATCGTAGGCCGGAGCTAATATATAATCATTGTACGGGGTTTGCTGCAGGGAAAAATTCTTCAGGTGGGCATCTCCATTGGAAAACAGGTAGCAGAACAGTAATAGATAGAAGTACGTTTCACTCTCAATTTGAACAGCTGAGCAGTAAGTTTTAATAACCGAAGCTGCCTGTTCATAACTGGAATCGTACTTATAGTTTTGACCATGCGTTTCCTCG
>JAOZRE010000010.1 GCA_029940215.1 bacterium
GAAAACGTCCTGTTTTCGAGCATTTTAAATCATAGCCCCTCGACTCCGGAAAAATGGCGAGTGGTGACCTTGTTTTTTCATCTTTGAATGGTTCGGAAGGGAAAATAAACATCCGGTTTGTTCCGAAATGAACACCACTGATCCGAAACTTGCATTTCTTCATGAACAGAGGCTTAACAGGAGATGTAAAACTTTGAAATAAAAAATTGACATCTGAAATATTCTACGGTAAATCTCAAGCAAAAAAGCCGATTCATGATGTTCAGTCGCTTCCTTTTCCAGATGCTGTCAGGCCATGCTGATTATAATTCGTTAGAACAGTGGCGGTGACACTACCCCAAGGTGACAAACTGTCAACCGTCCTTTGTGAACAGCACCTTCATTTCTTCCCGTAGTTCCCCGGTTTCAGGGGGACTATTTGCAAATTGTTTATCCATCTCTGAGATGACCGACAGCGATAAAAAAGGGCAGGCAATTGTGATGGCGAGGATCAAGCCGGTTAAAAAACGAATGGCTGTTAACCGGCAAGCATCTGTCAGCGGGCTTCAAATCAAAGAACCTTCCATGGCAGAGCCGGCGAATTCTGTAGATGTAGCCATTCATCTGCTCCTTTACCTTTCGCACCTGCTGCAAAACAAAGTCTCACCGGAACAGATTTTTGCCCTTAAAAAAGGACTGATGCCAGAGTCATTTTCCCCGCCCGATCTACCGGACCTGATCGAAAACGGTCTCGGCATGAAGGTTTCCATTTCGACTGTGTCGCTGAAAAAACTGGATTCCATTGAGCATCCCACGGTCTTGATCTGCGGGGATAAGAGCCTCCTGCTGAAACTCTATTCTGAAAAGGCCGGTCATCAGATTTATGACCCGCAATTCAAAAAAATAATGGGTTTTAGAGGGAAAGATCTGAAAGAGCGGTATAGTGGAGAGGCTATAACGATAAAACTGCAAGATGCAGAACAGAGGGTGAAAAGCTTTGAACCCACGGGCAGGTTTAATACCTTGTGGCTGATCCGAACGATTTTTCAGTTCCGTTCGGTTTTTGTTCAGGTCCTGATTGCGGCTTTTCTGATTCAGGTATTTGCGCTGGTGACCCCGTTATTCACGATGGTTATTATAGACAAGGTTTTCAGTGCCAGCGGGTTTGGAACATTGCATGTTTTGATCGTCGGCCTGTTTGCGATTTCGATTTTCGACTACCTCATCTCAAGTTCACGCCAGCTGCTGTTGAACAGTGTCACCCATAAAGTTGACTATATCCTGGCGACAGCCTTTTTCCGCAAACTGACCGCACTGCCCCTCTCCTTTTTTTCAACCAGGCAGGTAGGAGATGCCGTGTCGCGGGTCAAAGAGTTGGAAGTGATCCGCAGTTTCTTTACGGGCAGTGCTTTCATGCTGTTGATAGACTTCCCTTTTCTGCTCGTCTTTATCGGGGTCATGCTGCTATTCAGCGTTAAGCTAACCATTACTGCCTCTGTGTTTATTGCGCTTGTACTATTGAGTTATGGTGTGTTCGGGCCTTTTATCAGGGATCGCCTGAAGAATAAAAACCGGATGCAGTCGGACAACAACTCGTTTCTGATTGAGACCATCGGGGCCATTGAAGCCATCAAATCCATGTCGTTGGAGTCGAGGGTGCAGCAACGTTGGAATAACCTGTTAATCGATCATGCCAAAAACTCGGCTCAGACAGAAAAGTTGACCGCCCATATATCTCAGTTCGCGGGCTTTTTGACAAAGTCGACGACAGCTGTCTGCCTGTGGCTGGGAGCTCTGCTGGTGCTGGAAGGGGATATGACACCCGGGCAACTGATTGCGTTTAATATGATGGTTGGGCGGGTTATCGCACCAACCCAGAGAATTTCACAGCTGCTGCAGCAGCTGAATCAGCTCAAAATAAGCCTGCAGCGGGTTGCTGAAATTATGAACGCTTCTCCGGAACTGCACGTGCAGGAGACATCTCAGCTGCCGAGTCTTGATGGTGCCATTCGCTTTGAGAATGTTGGTTTCCGCTACAGTGAGGATGGCAGAGAGGTTCTGAAACAGGTGTCCTTTGAGATCAAAACGGGAGAAACTGTGGCGCTGATCGGCGCTACTGGATCTGGAAAGACGACATTGTTGAGGCTTTTACAACGGCTTCACCTGCCGACTCAGGGAAATATTTACATCGATGACCTAAATGTTCTGGGGATAAATCCGGTCTGGTTCAGAGAGAAAATAGGGGTCGTTTCCCAGGAAAATGTTCTGTTTAACCTGTCCATTATGCAAAATATTCAGATGGCTGGAAGCAGCATGAAACCGGTCGAGATTGATGAAGTGGTTGCGGTGTGCAAGCAGGTGGGAGCGGACAGATGGATCAGGCGCCTGCCGGAGGCTTATGACACGGTTGTTGGCGAAAGAGGTAGTTTTCTGTCCGGCGGACAGCGTCAACAGATTTCCATTGCCCGGGCTTTGTTGAGAGATCCTCGGATCCTGTTACTGGACGAGGCAACCAGCGCACTGGACAACGAATCTGAAAGCATCGTAGAGCATAATATGGAAAGGTTGTTTCACGACCGGACCGTTGTAATCGTCGCCCATCATATGCCGCGTGTAAATGTGGTTAACCGGATCATTACGCTGCAGGAAGGGGAGTTGATCGAGAATATGGTGATGGGCAGCTCGTCCGCTCCGTTGAAAGAGGGATGAGATGAAAATGGGAATGGCTTTTGACAATGACATCTCAGAGGCTGAGCACTCTTTCCTTACTGAAAAACTGCCGCTTTCAAGACTCCTTCTACCCTGGTTTATTGCCCTTTTCTCGATATCCATGATGGCCTGGGCCTGGATGTCGGAAATTGATATCATCTCTTCCACCCGGGGGGTTATTATTCCCAATACGCGCCTGCAATACATTCAGTCTAGCGGCACCAACGTGGTTAGCTCTATTTTTATCAGAGAAGGTGACCTTGTCCATGAGGGGGATGTATTGGTCGAATTTCTCCAGGATGATAAAAAAAGTGATCGCATAAAACTGGCTGAAACGGCCTTGAAAAACCAGGCTCGGATTTATCGTCTGAAAGCAGAGGCTGCCTTTTTCAGAGGAAGCTCTCTTCAGTTTCAGCCGCCGGCGTCGAATCCGTTTCTGGACAGAGAGATGTCGGTACTGGCCTATCGCAAACAGGTGTTTCACTCGCAGGTAAGTGCGTTGAATAAAAAAATAGGGACCCTGCAGGCCAATCGAAGAAGCCTGGAACTTGAAATAGAGCTGCTCGATGTGCTGATTCCCATAACAGATGGTGAAATCAAGCGGTCGACCCGGTTGTTGAGTGGCGGGATTGTCGGGCAGGAAAAACTGGACGTTCTGACTGAAAAACGGGTTCGCCAGGAAAAGGAACAGCAGATCAAACAGGCCCGAATTGGAGGGATCAATGCGGAGATTGACTATCAGGTGGAAAATAATAGGCTGTTGGCTGGAAACCGTCAGCAGGAAATTGCATCTGAGTTGCTGAAGCTGGAACAGGAGCACCGGATTCTGATCCAGGACTTGAGGAAGCTGAAAAGTGAGATCAGACTGAAAAACCTGATCTCACCCATAGGCGGCATTATCAATAAAATCATGGTTCACAGTAAAGGAGCAGTGGTTCAGTCCGGTGAAACCATCATGAGCATTGTTCCGGAGAAGTCGCCCCTTGAGGTGGAGGCTAAGGTCATGAACCATGATGTTGGTTTTATCGAAGAGGGGCATACGGTTTCGGTAAAACTGGACAGTTTTAACTTCACCCGGTACGGAAAACTGAAGGGCACGATTCGCAGAATCGCGTCTGGAGGGGTTGAGGACCCACAATTGGGTATGGTTTACCCCACCATCATTGAACTAGCTCACCAGACGATTGAGGTGGATGGTAAGCGCTTTTCCCTCAAACCCGGAATGACGGTTACCATCGATATCAAAACCGGACGTAGAAAAATTGCCGACTATATACTTGAACCCTTTTTGAGATATAGTGATGAAGCCTTGAGAGAACGTTAACAAAGGATGGATAATGGCTCAAAAATCTGAAGATAGTCACCGGGAACAGAAAGAACCTGACAAAACAACAGATGAACAACCGGGGAAACAGGGGATGGATCACTCAAAAACCCTGTCCACTGTCCTGGGCGAGATCATCTGGTTGATGACGCGCTCAACCGCCCACCGCTATTTCTTTATTTCAGATCTGGAGTGGATGGTGCTGCAACCGGTTTCCCTGGGGCAATTCAGGGTGTTTCATGGGGATGAGTTCCCCGTAGGTGTGCTTTTCTGGGCCTATGTCAGTGGTGCCGTGGAGGACCGGTTGAAAGAGGGGATTACCAGACTCTCGCCGGGCGACTGGAAATCAGGTGATAGGCTGTGGCTGGTGGATGCCATTACACCATTTGGAAACGTTCAGACAATGCTGGACGATCTTGCCAAAAATGTGTTCCCCGATACCCCGTTTCAATACCTGCAACGGGACGATGACGGGGAACTGGTGGTTAAAACTTCAGCGGCTATCGCGTCTTAAGCCTATGCCTGGGCGACCTCAACCGAGATATGCTCAAAATCTGATATATAGCTGATGATTTGACGATAGTCGGCAGGGCTCTGGGGTGAGGATGTTTCCAGACCCACAATCAGAGAGCGTTCGTTGTCTGAAATCTGCCAGATGTGCAGATTTCAGGTGGGAAATAAGGTCTAAAACCAAAAGCAAAAGTGGATCTATTGGTTTAGCAGTGTAAAGAGAATACCCTGCTTCAGTTGCCGGCGATCAGTTTTTTTGAGAGTGAACGACTGGTCGGTTTGAACAGGGTATTTTGAGTTACGGAAGCATGACTTAAGTTCACTCATTATTCTACTTGCTTCAGGATGGCCGCGACCTCCTTAAATCCGAATTTTTCAGCATAATCTAGAGCAGTATACCCTTTATGATCCTTGATGGAGAGGTCGGCTCCTTTTGCCTTCAGCAGCATGGCGTCCTTCGGGTGTCCGTAGTAAGCCGTGTAGTGCAAGGCGGTGAATCCACTATCGTCTTGAATATTGAGATCGGCTCCTTTCTCTATCAGAAATTCAAGTATCGGATGGTAATTGTAATATGCCGCATAGATCAGGCCGGTTCTGCCTCGTCGGTCACGGAAATTTATATCCCCACCTTTTTCTACAAGGTAATTCAAAATGTTGAGTGTTCCATAGTATGCAGCATTCAGCGTAGGGGACCTGCCAGCACCGTCCAGGGCATGGATGTCTTCGCCCTTTTCAACCATCTGGCGAACCATGACTTCATCCTTGTTTGATACGGCGCGATTTAATGTTACGCAGCCGGACAACAGTATCAGCATCAGTATAACCATCAGATGTTTATAAAAGGTTTTCATGTTGTCTCCTCTTGGGGGTTGAGAATTCAGCAGTTTGGTTTTTAAGTTCATTGCTGTGCAGTGGGATTTTTTCCGGTACAGGAAAAATTTCGATCCAGGTGTTCAAGGGAAATTTACGCCTGTTGTTGAATAAATACAAGGGTGATTAGGCGGAGGTTCATTTCACCCACCTGATCTCTTGCGGTGATTGAATTGACAGAGCTGAAAAATATGACAAAACTTCAAAAATATCGCAGTTTTCAGAAGGGATTGAAAAAAACACCGGGATGGGCATGCGGACTGAAATTGATTTATAAAATTATCACAACCAGATCGGGTTGGACCCCATTTTCATGGTTGAAACGCACCGGGACGGGTTCCATGCCTGATCAATGACTGGAGAGTACACATGAGCACGGTATCAATAGAAAAACATGAGAATGTAGCGCTTCTGAGGCTTGACAACGGGGTCACAAATGCAGTGGGCTCTGACCTGGTGGACGATCTATCCAGCGCCCTGGCTGAAATCAAGGATGAGGTTAACGGGATGGTCCTGGCCGGTGGCGAAAAATTTTTTTCCATCGGGCTAAACCTGCCGGAACTGGTTCAGCTGGATCGTTCTGGAATGACGGATTTCTGGTACCGGTTCGTCCGCGTTGCCTATAAGCTTTATACCCTGCCCATGGTGACGGTGGCAGCGATAGCAGGTCATGCACCGGCTGCCGGGACAGTATTCGCTCTGGCCTGTGATTACCGTTTTGCGGCGGAGGGAAAGAAAATGCTGGGACTGAATGAGATCAAACTGGGTATTCCGGTTCCCTTCATTTCAGACCTGATGCTGAGACAGATTGCAGGAGACCGTATAGCGACAGATCTATTGTATCAGGGAGAGTTTCTGGTGCCCGCCAGGGCTCTGGATCTCAAGATTGTTGACGAGGTTCACCCATCTGAAATACTGCTGGAGAAGGCCATGGAAAAAGCCGCTGCCATTGCCGTTTATGAGGGCCAGGCATTTGCCGCCATGAAGGGGGTTCGTACCGAAGATGTTCAGATCAAGTACCAGCAAAATGTTGATCGTCTGAACGAAATTTTCCTGGACTGCTGGTTTTCAGATAACACTCAAAAATTGCTGGCTGCAGCTGTAGAAAAATTCTGAAAGACAGAAAGCATCATGCTGGCAGCTATGTTAAATTGATCCGGCTGCTTGAGTGAACAGCCGTTATGGCAGGAGAGGATTTGGCTATTCAAAAAGATTGAGGTATGCTCCGTATCCCTCTGAAGCCATATTCTCCCTGGGGATAAAGCGCAGGGCGCCGGAGTTAAGGCAATATCGCAGCCCGGTGGGCGTAGGGCCGTCGTCAAACAGATGTCCCAGATGGGAATCCGCAAACCGGCTTCTCACCTCCACGCGCGTCATGAACAGGCTGCTATCCTTTTTCTCGACGATATGACCCGGCACCAGGGGTTTGGTAAAACTTGGCCAGCCAGTGCCTGACTTGAATTTGTCCGTCGAACTGAAGAGGGGCTCTCCTGATACCACATCTACATAAATCCCCTCCTGCTTGTTGTCCCAGTATTCATTGGCAAAGGGACGTTCTGTCCCATTCTCCTGAGTGATTGTAAACTGCTGTGGGGTCAACTTTGTTAGCAGTTCATCTGCTGACGGCTTCCTGAACTCCTTATAGAGGCTGTCAGTGGGCGGATCATATTTCCAGATATCCTCCAGGTACTGGTCCCGACCGGAATGGCTCCGGTAGTATTTATATCGCAATGGATTTTTCTTATGGTAATCCTGATGATAGGTTTCCGCCGGGTAGAATTTTTTGGCCGGCAGAATGGGGGTGATTACTGGCTTCGAATACCGTCCTGACTCATTCAGCGCCTTCCTGGAGGCTTCAGCCGCTTGTTTCTGCTCCTCGGTATGATAATATATAGCGGTTTCGTACTGCGATCCTCTGTCGACGAACTGACCGCCAGCATCGGTGGGATCGACTTGCCGCCAGAAGATTTCCAGAATCTGCTCATAGCTCACCTTTGAGGGGTCATAGGTGATTTGAACCACCTCCAGATGACCGGATTGACCGCTGGATACGTCACCGTAGTCCGGATCTTCCAATTCACCTCCTGTATATCCGGATACCACCTGATATACACCGTCCAGTTTTTCAAATGGGTGTTCCATGCACCAGAAACACCCACCGGCAACTGTGGCCATAAACTTGTCTGTTTGTGTGGTGGTACCCGAGTTCACTGTCGTCAGAGTCATAATTAGTATCCCGAATTGAATAGCTGTTTTTAAACATGTTGACATCCTGTTCCTGTACGAACCGGGACCCCAATCGATTGGCTGATAAACCCCCCAGTTATCTTGACTATTGGTAATGCTCATGCCATTCAAGGCACAACGAAAGAGGAAAAAGCAGGAGGATTGTTTCCGCGTGCTCCGTGCCTCTGTGGTGAGGATTTTTCATATTAGTTAACTGAAATTTTCATGCCAAAAACAGCAGCCAGGTGCTTGTGACTGTTTTTCTGATAATCCATCCAGATTCGGCTGCATCACCTTGTTTTTCAACGATAATCGTGGCACGATATTTTCAGGGTAAATACGTGAACCAGTGATTTTCATGCCCCACAGCCCAGACGATTATGGCACTGTGGGGTGACTGAATTGAGTGAAAATATCTGATAATATGAGGGTTGTGGAAATTCCCAACACTCTGAACCTTCGTTAATGTCATCGGTGCTTATCCATACTGGTAACAGGATAAACAGCGGAAAATAGTAGTCAGGTCAGGATAAACTGCAGGGGTTATATGGCGAAAAGAAAGCTAAAACTGGCGTCATGGAATGTGAACGGGTTTCGAGCCGTGATGAAGAAGGATTTTGTTAATATCTTTAAAAAAATGGATGTTGATATGTTATGCCTCCAGGAAACAAAACTACAGGAGGCACAGAGAACCGAGGAGATGTTGACGATTGAAGGCTATGAGTCGTTCTGGTCATACTCAACTGTCAAAAAGGGGTACAGCGGCGTTGTTATCTATACCCGGCTGAAGCCGGAAAAGGTCAATACAGGAATGGGTATTCCCCGGTTTGATGATGAAGGAAGAATAGTGGAACTGGTTTTTAAGGATTTTGTTCTGTTTAACATCTATTTTCCAAACGGACAAAAGGACGAGGTCCGGCTGCAGTATAAGCTGGATTTTTACGAACATCTCTTTGAATATGTCCATCAATACAGGGAAAAAGGGATCCCAGTCATTATCGCCGGCGATTACAATACCGCTCACAATGAGATTGATCTTAAAAGACCGAAGCCGAACGAGAAAACCTCCGGATTTTTGCGAATCGAACGGGACTGGCTGGATCGGATTATCGAAGAGGGTTACGTGGATACCTTCAGACATCTGTACCCGGAAACCGTTAAGTACTCCTGGTGGTCATACCGCTTCAATGCCAGAAAAAACAATACTGGTTGGCGGATTGACTATTTTTTTGTGACCCGGGATCTGATCAACAAGGGGTGGCTTGCTGACGCGTATATCGATAATGATGTTGTGGGGTCGGATCACTGCCCTGTCGGAATCGAATTGAAACTTTCCTGACTTAATCAGGCTTGGCTCAAATTCAATAAACTTTTACATAAAAAAGGCTGAGGTTTATTTCCGTGTTTCTGTGGTGAAAATTTTTCAAATAACCCTTAAAAAAAATAGAGATGGAAATTAAAAGCAGGAAGGATGTTGCCGGTTTGAAGACTGATCTGTTGTTTGTGACGAAATTTGAAAATGCAAAAAAACTTGAAAAATCCGAGTTGATTGGAAAAACCCTGCAGGCCAGGATTGAAAAGGCTGTTTCCAAGTTCGGATTCAAGGGTGGAAAAAAAGAGACCCTGGTCATTGAGGGGACCTCACAAATTAAACGGATTCTGATCGGGGGGCTGGGTCCCAAAAAATCATTCAACGGGGATACGGTTCGCCTGATGGCAAATGATGCGGTTAATCAGGCAAATGCCTTGAAGGTGTCTTCACTGGCGCTTGTTGTACCCGGGACAAACCGGCAGTTGAAGGAGGCTGTGGAAGGTTTACGACTGGCCGCGTACCGGTTTGATGGACTGCACCAGAAAAAAGCCAAAAACCAGGTGCCGACCTTGAAGAATGTTATCTGCTTGACTCGTGATCTCCGGGCCAAAATGGTGTTGCAGGAAGTGAATACGGTGTTTGACGGTGTGGATTTGGCCAAGGACCTGGTCAATCTACCCGCTAATGTGGTGACGCCGGGTTACCTGGAAAAGGAGGCCCGAAAGATAACGGGGGCACACAAGAGCGTCAGCCTGAAGGTGTTTTCTCTTGAAGAAGCCGAAAAAGAGGGGATGGGAGCATTTGTGGGAGTCGCGAAGGGAGCCGTTGAGCCTGCCCGGATGATAGCGCTTCATTACAAGGGGAATCCGGGAAGTAAAAAGGCCTATGCCATTGTTGGGAAGGGAATTACATTTGATTCAGGTGGAATTTCCCTGAAACCCTCCAAGGGAATGGGGAAGATGAAAACTGATATGGCCGGCAGCGCGGCAGCGCTTGGCGCTTTCAAGGTTGTTTCTGAACTGGGGTTGAAGATTAACCTGATTACAGTGATTGCGGCCACGGAAAATATGCCGAGTGGCAAATCGTATCGACCGGGTGATATCCTGACAGCATCCAACGGAAAAACCATTGAAATCGTGAACACGGATGCCGAAGGCCGGCTGGTGCTGGCTGATGCCCTTGTCCTGGCGCAAAAGATGGGGGCGGATCGGGTCATTGATATTGCAACACTGACAGGGGCCTGTATTGTTTCGTTTGGCAATATTCATACGGCGCTGATGTCGAACAGTGACATCTGGACAGAGAAGTACCTGGCGGCGGCGGCAAAGAGCGGGGAAAAAACCTGGCAGCTACCGATGGATAGCGAGTACAACGAACTGATCAAAAGTGACGTGTCTGACATGGTGAATGCCGTAGATAGTGGCAAGGCGGGGACAATTACAGCGGCGAAACTGCTGGAGAACTTTATTGAGCCAAAAACGGAGTGGATTCACCTGGACATTGCCGGAACCTCTTACCTCGATGCCCCTCATGGTTACCTGAACAAGCAGGCAACAGCTGTTCCCATCCGAACCCTGGTGGAATTGCTGATCGCTGAATCAGCGTGATACCGTGCCGCAGAGTCCCCGGAATTTCTGCGGTTGCAAGGAAGGTAAAGCCGTCGGAAGGGGGTCGGGATGTCCGACAGGTCGCTCTGTTTCCCCTCGGTCTGTTCCTTACTGGACGATCTCCCCGATGTAGGGGAGTTGTCGATACTTCTGGTCCATGTCAAGCCCGTACCCCACGACGAACTGATCCTCAACCTCAAAACCGATATAGCGAACATCCACCGGCTGCAACCGTCGGCTTGGCTTGTTCAACATGGAGCAGATCGAAATAGACCTGGGACTTCTGCTCTCCAGGAGTTCCATGATTTTATTCAGTGTCAGGCCTGTATCCACAATATCTTCGACAATAAGAACATCCCGGTTGTGAATATTTTCGGCTAGATCCTTTAAAATTCTAACCTCACCTGAGCTTTTCTCACCCTGGTAGCTGGAAACGACCATGAAATCCACAATGGTTTCCGGCTCCAGAACGCGAATCAGATCCGCTGAAAAGATAAAGGAGCCGCGCAGCAGAACGACCATCAGGATCTCCTTCCCCTCATAGTCCGCTGAGATGAGCGTTCCAAGTTCTCTGACTCTTTGTTGAATCATTTCGGTTGATATCAGTTCCTTCAACATAGGTGTCCCGTTTATTGATGGTTTGTTGTTCTTTGCTTCGCCCATAGGGGCATTCAGTTTAGAGTCCGAGATCCGTTTTTTTCCAATGTTGAATCTCATCACGCAGCTCGGCTGCTTTTTCGAATTCCAGTGCTTTTGCCGCCTTTTTCATCTCCTTTTCCAGCTGTTTGACGCGTTTGATAAGATCTGTCGGCTTTTTCCCGTATACGGGTGACGATTCCGCAACCAATTTGGCCTCTTCATTGACGAGATGGCCCTGTATTTTCTTGATAATGGTGGTAGGGGTAATGTTATGCTCTTTGTTGAACGCTTCCTGAATTTCTCGTCGTCTTTGCGTCTCCTTGATGGTCTGGTTCATGGAGCCAGTGATGCGGTCCGCAAACATGATCACCTTTCCGTTGACGTTTCTGGACGCCCGACCGCAGGTCTGGAGCAGAGAACGGTAAGAGCGGAGGAATCCCTCCTTATCGGCATCGAAAATGGCCACCAGACTGACTTCCGGTATGTCCAGGCCTTCCCTGAGCAGATTAATCCCGACCAGAACATCAAACTCGCCCAACCTCAGGTCCCGGATAATTTCGGCTCTTTCCAGGGTGTCGATATCCGAGTGCATGTACTTTACCCGGACGTCCATGTCGTCGTAATATTCCGTCAGATCTTCTGCCATCCGTTTGGTCAGGGTGGTGATCAAGACCCGCTCCTTTCTGGCGGTAATTCGCTGAATTTCGCCGTACATGTCATCGACCTGTCCAGCAGTCGGGCGAATCTCTATTTCTGGGTCCAGCAGGCCGGTTGGGCGAATGATCTGCTCAACCACCTCGTTTCCGGTATTTTTCAGTTCGAGATCGCCGGGGGTTGCGGAGACGTAGACCACTTGCTTGACGAGCTGGTCGAATTCGTCGTATCTCAACGGGCGGTTATCCACGGCCGATGGCAGCCGAAAACCGTGCTCTACCAGGGTGGATTTTCGGGAATAATCTCCCTTGTACATGCCGGTAATCTGAGGAATGCTGACATGACTTTCGTCTATAAACAGCAGCGAGTCTCTTGGAAAGTAGTCGATTAACGTCGGCGGCGGCTCTCCCGACAGTCGTCTATTGAAGATGCGGGAGTAGTTCTCAATGCCGGCGCAACGCCCGGTCTCTTCGAGCATCTCCAGGTCAAACAGGGTGCGCGATTCCAGTCTCTGGTGTTCGACCAGTTTGTTGCGGTTTTGCAGCTCTTCCAATCGCTTTGCCAGTTCCTCCCGAATCATCTCAAGGCTCTGAGGCATTTGCTCTTCAGGTGTGACGTAGTGACTACCAGGGTAGATCGCGATTTTGCTGAGGGATTCAATCACGTTGCCGGTCAGGGGGTCAATCCGGTTGATGGATTCGATCTCGTCACCAAACATTTCGAGGCGGATGGCCGTATCTTCGTAGGCTGGATATATCTCCACCGTGTCCCCCCGAACCCGGAAGGTTCCACGGTGAAAATCCATATCATTTCGTTGATATTGAATATCAACCAGCCTGCTCAGTATCTGACTGCGATCGGTGTTATCGCCCACCATCAGGTAGACAAGCATTCCTTTGTACGCTTCGGGAGAACCGAGACCGTAGATGCACGAAACGCTCGAAACAATGATCACATCTTCCCGTTCAAACAGTGACCGCGTTGCTGAAAGACGCATTTTGTCCAGCTCGTCGTTGATGGAGGTGTCTTTTTCAATGAAAAGGTCGGTCCTGGGGATGTAGGCTTCCGGCTGATAATAATCGTAGTAGCTCACAAAATATTCAACCGCGTTTTCGGGAAAGAAATCCTTGAATTCGTTATACAGCTGTGCGGCCAGCGTTTTGTTGTGGGTCATGATCAGGGTGGGACGCTGAATCTGGTTGATCACGTTGGCCATGGTAAAGGTCTTTCCCGATCCGGTCACACCCAGCAGGACCTGGTACCTTTTTTCCTCCTCGATGCCCTGAACCAGGTACTTAATGGCCGCTGCCTGGTCTCCGGAGGGGGTGAACGGGGCCTGCAACTTGAATGACTGTCCCATGTTGGCTTAGTGATATTGAGCGGTTTATGCAGCTTCTGCGGTAGTGGCAGGATTATCAGGAATATCTCGTTTGATGATATCCATTTTATGGGAAATCGTCACCAAATTCAAGTCGGGTTCTATCATCTTCAACCGGCGCCGTTCGGAGCAATCAGCAGGCGATAGCAAGCGGTAGCGCCGAAATAACACTTGAATGATCACCCCGGAATGATTTAGTTTTAAGGAGTTCAACCGACTCAATTCCGATCAATATCTCCAGACCCCCAACCCAACGAAACGGATCATGAAAATAAAACGCGCACTTCTCAGTGTTTCCGATAAAACCGGCATCATCGAACTCGCAAAAGAGCTTGAACAGGCTGGGATCGAACTCATCAGTACTGGTGGAACTGCTAAAAGCATCCGGGATGCCGGTATCGCTGTCAAGGATATCTCCGATGTCACCGGGTTTCCGGAAATTATGGATGGTCGCGTGAAAACGCTGCACCCGCTGGTACACGGTGGGATTCTGGCCCGTCGTGACAATAGCGGTGATCAGCAATCAGTGGCAGACCTGAATATCCCACTGATTGACCTGATCGTGGTAAATCTTTACCCCTTCCTGGAAGTGACCAAAGATCCGTCGGTCTCGTTGGAAGTAGCCGTTGAAAACATCGATATCGGCGGACCGACAATGATCAGGGCAGCTGCGAAGAATTTTGAGCATGTAGCCGTCGTTACCGATCCCGCTGACTATGAGGTTGTCGTAAAACAGATTAAAGCAGATGGTGGTGTCAGTCGGGAATTAAGAGGACAACTCGCTGTCAAGGTGTTTCAACACACCGCCCGCTATGATGCTGCGGTTGACACCTTTCTGGCCAGCCGGATTTTATCGGAAAAACGCTTGCACATGGACTATGTGCAGGGAACCGAATTGCGTTATGGCGAAAATGCGCACCAGTCGGCGGTATTTTTCCGGGACACCGGCTCGCAGGAATCTTCTGCAGCCAATGCAGAGGTTCTGCATGGCAAGGCCATGTCATATAATAACTATGTAGATGCCACTGCAGCGCTTGAAGCGGTTAAAGACCTGCCTGCTGATCGGCCGGCGGTATCGGTGATCAAGCACACCAACCCTTGTGGACTGGCAACCGGCGACAACATCGCGGAGGCGCTGGAAAGAGCCTGGCAGGGCGATCCCATGTCGGCCTTTGGCGGAGTGCTGGCAACTAACTGGAAAGTGGATATGGATTTTGCCAATTTCCTGAAGGGGGACAGTGTAAAACATGTCTCATACAGTATTGTCGACGGGGAAACAGTGGGGCAGGAAGTTCCCGGTGGTAAATTTGTCGAGGTGATACTGGCACCGGATTACAGTGATGAGGCCGTTGAGTTTCTGAAAAGCAAGAGTAAAATGATACGGCTGCTGAAGACACAACCGACAGTCCAGCAAGAACCGTCAACCTTTCGGGCTATTACCGGTGGACTGCTGATTCAAGACCGGGATCTGCTGTTGACAGAAAAATTCGAAGTGGTAACTGAAAAGCAGTTTCCGGATATGTTTCGAAAACTGGCAGAGTTTACGACGGTCGCCTGCAAGCACACCAAATCCAATGGAATTGTACTGGGACGGGAATATGCTCCCGGTTCTTTTCAGGTGATGGGGATGGGTGCAGGACAACCCAACCGGGTTGACTCCATGAGAAAACTATCCATTCCACGAGCCAAGGAGAACCTGCTGCGGGAATTTCAGGACACTAACATCGGCGGTGATTTCGAAAGCTGGTGGCAAGCGCAGATCGAGCAGATGGTTCTGGTTTCTGATGGGTTCTTCCCCTTCGACGACACCGTTCGTGAAGCGGCACGATTCGGGATCAAATATATCGTTCAGCCTGGCGGCTCCATGAGGGACGATGATTCCATCAAGGCCTGTAATGAGTTCGGCATGGCAATGGCCATGGTGGGCTGCCGGCATTTCAATCACTAACCCGAGTGCCTGTATCCGGAGGAGATCATGCTACGAACACCGCCCTTTCCAAGTCAGTTCTTTTCGCAAAATCGCCTCGAGTTGATCGCATCATTTGATTCGAACACGGTGATTTTACTGCAAAGTGCCGATGTGATGGTCCGTAATTCGGATATCGAACATCCCTGGCGCCAGGATTCCAGCTTTTTCTATTTTACCGGGCTTGATGAACCGGGCTGCAGCCTGCTGATCATACCCAGCAATGAAGGGCCGGCCGAAGAGCTCCTGTTCATTCCGCCGGTGGATCCAGAAAAAGAGAAATGGAACGGCAAGATGTTGACCAGGGAAGCTGCTAAAGAGGCCAGCGGTGTGGAAAAGGTACAGGATACCGGTGCCCTGATGACCACCCTTTTCAGGGTTCAAAAATGGCGGGAATCACTCTACTATGAATTGAATGACTTCTTTCCAAATCAGCCACTGACCAGTCAGCATCTGCTTCTGGCGGATGTTTCGAAGCGTATTCCGGGTCTTCAGATTAAAAAGCTGGATCCCTTCATTGCCAAACTCCGTTATTGCAAAAAGCCAGAAGAGGTAGGCAACGTCCGGGAGTCACTTAACATTATTAATCAGGCGCTGACCGGTGTGATGAAGAAACTCAAGCCCGGGATGATGGAGTACCAGGTGGAGGCGGAAATTGTATATCACTACCTCAATAACGGTTGCAACCGAGTAGGTTATGAAGCCATTGTGGCCGGTGGGAAAAATGCCAGTGTCCTGCACTACGTGACCAACCATTGCCGATTGAACAATGGGGACCTCCTGCTGATCGATACCGGTGGGGAATATGGCATGTACACTGGTGATATCACACGGGTCTATCCTGTCAGCGGTCGGTTCAGCGCCAGGCAGCGACAATGCTATCAGGCTGTGCTGGATGTCAACCAGGCGTTTATTGAAGCCCTCAAGCCGGGAGACAGTTGGAAACAACTATATGAAAAAGCAGCAGAAATTATTGGTGAGATTTACCATCGTGAAGGGTTCATCGATGATCCAAAGATGCATCTGAATGTCAGTTACCATCGGATCGGTCACTATCTAGGGCTGGATGTTCATGACGTGGGACACCTGAACTGGCCGATGGTGGAGGGAACGATCATCACGGTTGAGCCGGGGCTCTATCTGCCGGAAGAGGGTATCGGCATTCGTATAGAGGACAATATTCTGTTTACAGCGAATGGGATTGAAGTTCTCTCACGAGATATACCAACCGAAGTAGAGGAGATCGAGGAGATAATGTCGTCAAAGAGTTAAACGGCAAATTCTTCAATGAATCGGAGGATGACTGATCGGTTGCTCTCATCCACCTTTGTTATCCTGAAACCTGTGGTGAAGATGGTTTCGTGGATGGTTTTATTGCAGCAAATACTTTCGGCGACGAAATCGATCTCATTTTTCCCATTGATCTCTTCGGGTAGAGGTACCCTCATATGAAATTCTGCACTCTCTTCGACGGGATCGTCCGTTACCAGCATAACTCCCTCAACCGTTATGTCTGCCATATCCCCAATGACAGGAAAATCGCCTGTTTCATCAACAGGCTTGCCACGGTCTAAGACTTCAATATCGTATATGAAATTCTTTCTTTCCAGTTTTCTTTTTTCTTGCATGGGCCTTTCGTATGTTTTTCATTTCAGAAGCTGATTCCCGGATTCAGAAGATTCACCACTCAGGTCAGCCATGATTATCCATTTGCCGGGGTTATTCAGTCAAGTATTCCATGAGTGAAATTAGTATGGTGGTGGTGCAGGATTTAATTCCTTGTACTTTTGACCTGATTTTATTAGAATACGCATGTTGGTAACCAACAGTTGCCATTATACTCAGTGGGGCGAACGCTCACAACTGACAATGCAATCAGACCTTGCAGCCAAAAAAGGGGTGTTATGTTTTCGATTAAAGGCACTTATGAAAATGGGAAAATAAAGCTACTGGAGCCGATTAATATTGGTGAAGACACGAATGTTATCATAACCTTTCTGGATCATGATATCCCGTTTTCGACTGACACTGTTGCTGTATCATCCCCTACAACGACCCTTGATGACAGTTCTATTGCAATGGATAGTGAAGAACACCCCGAGGAGTATTACGAGAAACTGCGGGAGCACAAGCGCTATAAGGCGACAGGGAATATCACGATTGTAGGTGGTCACGAAGAAGAGACCTTTCCCCTTAACGACTATTCCTCAGGTGGTTTGAGCTTTGTCAGCTCTCGTGTCTTTATGGTATCGGAGGAGATTACCGCTACTTTAAAGTATACAGCAGGAGATGAGATGCTCGTGATGGATTTTAATATGGAAGTCAGGGGCGTATTTGAACAGGATGACGGGATATACAAAATTGGATGCCAATTCGATGACACCGTTGATGAACAGCTCTGGCACACAGTGATGAGCTGACACTTCTGATTTTCCTCACCCCGCTGAACAGCACCGCAGGGTGAGATCCTCTCCAATAGTCCCTTTTTCCACTGACCAGGATATCCCCCCTAAAACAGGTTCTCTTCTTTTTTAGACGACCGGCACTGCAGTGCGTTGATGGTTCAATTCCAACGGAATCAAATTGAATCGTTTCAAAATTTCAGGTCCTCAAAATGGAAATAAAACGCTTGCTTTTTTCAAGAAACCTGTTAACGAAGTCATTTGACGGACCAAACCGGATTCAGGCCAATGGGAAAAGGTCTTAGAAAAGATGCTACGCGAACTTCCTTTGTAATGAACTTAGATGGGATCTGTTCTGGAGATTTGGTACTGGCAAGCTTATCGGAAGGGCTGGCTCCCCGAGCAAGACTCGAACTTGCGACAAGACGGTTAACAGCCGTCTGCTCTACCAACTGAGCTATCGGGGAACTCGCTGATAATTTATTAATCTATCGCTCAGGATCGTTCTTGTCAATTGAATTTATGTGAAAATTTGCATTTTTCCCATTGTCGAATTAATAGCTAACAATTACAATAAAATATATGGCTTTTGTCACCTTTCATACAGAGTGACAGCTGAAATAAAAATGGGCAGGGTTTTTAATAAGTAAGTATAACAGCTTATTGCAGGCGACAAAAAGAAGGATATGACTTGGTAATTAAAACCAATGGTTTGTCGTTTATTGGATTAATTTATTTATTGTAATAGATGTATCAGCAAAAGATTGCTGATACATCTATTTTACTGTAAACTGAGGGAATAACTGCTATTTGAGAAAATGGCAGCGTACAGAATTAGGTTCTGTCGAGTTCAAAGGTGTCCAGCTGGTTGTTCCCCGGGTACAGGGATTGAATTGTTCGATAGGGAGTAAAGTGACCAACTGGGACCGCATCATCTGATGATCGCGGGTAACAGAATATTTTTAACACTGAAACTGTTTTTGACTGAATGAGTAAGAAAAAGGATCGAGACGAGGAACTCCTTGAGGAAATCAAGGAGGGGACTCGGAAGCGCCGGAAGAAAAAAAATAACACGAAAACGTCTGAAATTGAGATTGAAATTATCGATGACGATTTCACATTGGAGGAGCTTGCCTCTGGAAGTCTGGAATTAGACCAGGACTCTTTCAATGAAATCATGCCCAAGATTGAATCGCTGCCGAAACAGTTGGGTATCATTGCTGTACAGCACCGGCCTTTGTTTCCCCACATGGTGATCCCGCTGGTTGTGGAAGGGGATCTGTACCAGAAAACCATCAAGCATGCTCAGAAAAATGATCCTGGATACGTGGGGATTGTCTTGAGCGGGCCGAAGTTCGAGGCCGATGATCCACAGGTTGAACATCTGTGCAAGGTTGGTGTGGTTGCCCGGATTGTCAAGGTATTCTCCCAGAACGATGACAGCAGCCAGCTGCTGTTGGACGTGCTGGAGCGTATTCAGATTGTCAAGCCGATCAAATCGAAATCCTCGATGATGATTGCAAAGGTCAAATACATCAAGCAGGAGAAGGTCAAGATCAATGATGAGACCCGGGCTTTTTGCCGGGAGATTCTCTCCAATATGAAGGAGCTAATCAACCTTAATCCCCTGATTAAAGAGGAGTTGAACCAGTTCATCAGCCAGATCAGCCTTGATGACCCCAGTCGCCTGGCTGATTTTGCAGCGACCTTGACCTCGGCTAACAAGGATGAATTGCAGACAATTCTGGAAACGGTTCCCATTATTAACCGTTTGGGGAAAACCCTGTTACTGATTAAGAAGGAGCTTGATCTCAGCCGGTTGCAGGCTGATATTTCGAAGCGGATTGAGGATCGCATCTCGGAAAATCAGCGGAAGTTTTTTCTGAAGGAGCAGCTGAAGGAGATTCGCAAAGAGCTCGGCCTGAGTAAAGATGAGAAAACACAGGAACTCGAGAAGCTTAAAAAGCGTGCGGCCAAGCTGAAATTTTCAGAGGAGGCCCGGGAACGTTTTGAAGAGGAGATGGACAAGGTTGCACTGCTGGATGTTCAATCTCCTGAATTCAACGTGTCTAGAAACTATCTGGACTGGATTACTGCTTTGCCTTGGGGAATTTTGTCCAAGGACAACCTCGAGATTGATAAAGCGGAGCGAATACTCAATATAGATCACTACGGGCTGACAGATGTTAAGGAGCGGATCCTTGAGTTTATCGCTACCCTGAAGCTGAAGAAGGATATTAGTGGTACCATTCTCTGCTTTCTGGGGCCTCCCGGAGTGGGGAAAACGTCATTGGGCAAGTCCATTGCCCGCGCCCTGAACCGCAAGTTTTTCCGTTTTTCAGTAGGCGGTATGAGGGATGAGGCTGAGATCAAGGGCCATCGCCGAACCTATATTGGAGCTATGCCTGGCAAGTTTATCCAGGCTTTGAAGTCCACTCGTTACAGTAATCCAGTTATCATGCTGGATGAGATCGACAAGATCGGCAACAGCTTTCAAGGTGATCCGGCCAGTGCCTTGCTTGAGGTTCTGGATCCGGAGCAGAACTTGGCGTTTGTGGACCACTATCTGGATGTTCCCTTTGATCTGTCCAAGGTGGTATTCATCACGACGGCCAATCAGCTGGACACGATACCTGCTGCCCTGCTAGATCGGATGGAGGTGTTGCGACTGCCCGGGTATATCACCCGAGAGAAAATGAAGATTGCCACGAAATATCTGGTGCCAAAACAGCGCAAGGCACATGGGTTGACAGCCAGCGATTTTACCGTCACAGAGGCTGCTATTCGAAACATCATCAACGGATATGCCCGTGAAGCGGGTGTTCGAAATCTTGAGAATCAGATCAAGAAAATCTGCCGCAAGGTTGCCCGCAAAATGGTTAGTGAGGAAAGCCGCCAAAAATATGCTATTGGGGTTCCGCAGGTAATAGAGTATTTGAAAAACCCGATTTATGAGGATGATGAGATTCTCGGCGAAGGCAAAATCGGTGTGGTCACAGGGTTGGCCTGGACCAGCATGGGTGGATCCATACTCTCCATTGAGGCAACCCGGATGATCTCCGAACGCAAGGGGCTAAAGCAGACAGGGCAGTTGGGAGATGTGATGGTGGAGTCTTCAGAGATTGCATACAGCTACGTCAACTCCGTCGCTGAAGCTTTTGGCGCAGATCCTGAATTTTTCAAGCAGTACTTTATTCATCTTCATGTCCCTGCCGGTGCAACCCCCAAGGACGGTCCATCTGCCGGTGTGACGATGGCAACGGCACTGTTTTCGCTCTTGCTGGATAAGCCGGTGATCCCCCGGTTGGGAATGACAGGTGAATTGACCCTGACGGGCGAAGTCCTGCCGATCGGCGGCTTAAAGGAGAAGATTATTGCATCCAGGCGTGCCGGTTTGACCCGGATTGTGATCCCTGCTCAGAACAAGAAGGATTATCTTGAGCTGGAGGATCACCTGAAGGAAAAAATCGAGGTCTTTTATGCCAGGAAGTACCAAGATGTTTTTAAGATTGCCTTTAACGGCGATATCCCAAAACCCTGAACAGGTCGTTCAAGGGGGCGAGTGTTCTAACGGTCTTGTTCCCTGATCTGTATCTGCGCTGCTGCCAGTATTACCATGGGAACGCTTCTGGCAGCGCAGGATATATAGTCGATCCCCAGCTGAACTGCAAAGCGTATCACCTCACGGCTGGTACCGGCTTCCCCGCACATTCCAATTTCCAGGTCCGGCCGTACCGCTTTCCCTGATCGAACTGAGTGTTCAATCAGATGCTTAACCGGTTCCGCCAGGGACTGGAACGGGTCTTCCTCCCAGATATTCAACTCCTCATACGTCTGAACCATGCTGCCGATGTCATCTCTTGAAAGCCCGAGCGTTAATTGGGTCAAGTCATTGGTGCCAAAGCTGATGATTTCGGCCTGATGAACCATGGCTGCTGTTGAGAGCGCTGCAGCTGGGGTCTCGATAACGGCACCAATCCGCAATTCAAAAGGGAGTGTTTCCAGTCCGGCGGATTTTACGGCCTCCCGGATAACCGATTCAATGCCCCCTGAAGCGTGTTCTGCCATAGCCTCTCCCTTTTTGATAACAGATATTTCCCGGTGGGAGATGGCAAAGGGTATCAGGATATCCGGGTGGACGCTGATTTTCTCCTTGAGGTGTGCCTCCAGGGCGGCAGTCAGGATGGCGTGGACCTGCATGTCATAGAGTTCAGGCATGGAGATACCCAGACGACAGCCTCTCAGCCCCAGCATCGGGTTAACCTGCTTCAGTCTATTTTTAAAAAGCTTCGGCATCGCCGGGTTGACAAAAAATTCGTGCAGGGGGGCATCGAGCAGTCTTATGGCGAGTGGCTGCCCATCCATGATACGGAACAATTCCAGGAACGCGTTGGAAAGAAATGTGTCAAGCTTCGACAGCAAAAGGGACTTTTGCTGTGCGTCCTCGTTGATAATAAGAGACTGCAGGGTTTCAAGGATCTCATCATCCATCAGCAGGTGTTCCGTTCGGCAGAGTCCAATTCCGGACGCTCTGTATTGCAATGCCAGGCGAGCTTCCTGCGCGGTGTCAGCGTTGGCCCTGACCTGTGTAGGATGGCAATGCAATCGGGATTGCTCGAGCAGGGTGTTGAGATCGGTACTGTCATGGCTGGCCGATTGGATGTCTGCGGTTCCGATGAAAAGGATGGGGGGTGCGCCCGGCTGGATATCGATGGTGAGGTTTTGTCCCTCCTGAATCAATTGACCTTCGATGTTGATGTGATTCTCAAAGTGTTCGACCCCGTGATAGATGAGAGATGGTTTACCGAGGTGCCGGGCAACGATGGGCGCATGCGAGGTATATCCGCCTCGGCTGGTGATAACGCCCTGACTCAGTCGGATGGCTTCCAGGTCATCAGCATGGGTACTCTCCTTGAGCAGGATCAGGTTCGGGTCTTTATTTTCGGATTTCGCCTGCCAGTAAGCAGCTTTCAGTTTTTCGGGGGAAAAATAAACTTTTCCGGTGCCGGCTCCCGGCGATCCTGCCACTCCTCCCTTGATGCTTTTAAGGTCAGCTGTTGCTGCCGGGTCGGTTCTCGGATAAAAGAGGGTGCTTAGTGCTTCCGGTGAGAGGGTATTGATATAGGTTTTATCTGAGATTCCGCCCTGATTGAACAGGTCGGTCAGCAGTTTCAGTCGCGCCTGGACGGACATGCTACCGGCTGACTGACCGGTTACCCAGATTCTGCCGCCATCAATGATAAAATCGATCTGCCGAATATCCAGGTACCAGGATTCAAGGATGGCAGCAGACTCCTGTAATCGGGTAATTCCGTCAGCACCGGGGTCACAGTGTGGATCAAGTTGTTCGGACAGCAATAACTTGCCTGAAAGGGGGTCCCGGTTTAAAAAACAACCGGTGGTGCAGGATTTATTCTTATGGCTGTCAGGGAGGTATTGAATCAATACAGCTGCTGGTAGCGCCTGGTTTAGCAAGTCGCTGCGGTAAGTATCGACAAGTCCCCTGATACCTTTTCTTAATCGGGCTGGTATCTCACCAGGAATGACCTCTTCCGGATTTGCCTCAATGGCAACGTCTGGTAATAATGATATGAGCAGATCCAGGGGGGGCCGATTTTCAGTTGAATTTGGCCTGACAGATTTCTCAATCCCGGGTAGTCCCTGTTCCAAAATGATGGAAACAACCTTTTCAAAATCCTCGTACAGGTTTGAAATCGCGACCAGGAAGCCTGGCAAATAGTCAACACCGCGCTCTGCCAGTTTGAGTATGGTGGCGCCCTGGCTGCCAAGATGTTGTGTGAGGACTGTTTCCGGCTCAGAGACCGGTTGGCCGATAGGGAACAGGTCGTTCATCTGCTGCTCAGAACAGGTTAAGTGAATCGGTCAGATGTTTCTTGATAAAAGGGAAAAATCTCGGGCTCGCTGCTATTGTCAGATACTTCTTTAATTTGGCTATGTCCTTGAATTCAGGTCCAGCTACTGAAAATTGGATGATATCGCCAACACTTACCTTTCCCCACTTGAAAAGCGACCCAATACGATGCACGGGTTTTTCCCTGTGAAAAATGTGGACTTTGGAGTTGGGGTATTTGTCCTGGTAATGTTCGATAATATTTCTCCAGGCCTCCACGTTTCCATAGTGAAAAAAGCCATTGGTCACAGGTATGGCATACCTGGTTGTTTCCTGGACTGCAGAATCGGTGAGTTGTGGTAGTCGTGGGTCGTCGATTTGACTGTTCGGAGCAGGTTTGTGGCTGCAGACGGATTTGAATGTCTTGAGAAAAACGGGTTCCAGGTTTCGATCCAGACCCTGATGTGAGCGGATATAGACCACCATCAGGCTACCAGGGGCAAGGGGGCCGATCTCTTTCCAGTGCCCTTCTTCAAAGGGGTTGATTAACAGTGGTGCCTGTTCTGCCCGGTAATACGCCACCACACAATCGAAGTCGTTCATGGATTGCAGCTTCTGATAGATTGTTTGCCAGCGGGGAGTCGTTCCGGAAAGATTGAAAGAGAGACAGCTGTATGCTCGCGCCTGGATCAGGGTTTCGTGAAGAATTAATGGAAGGGATTCCGGAGAGATGTGTTCGGGCAGGTTCAGCTCACGGGAGATGTTGGCTAGATTGCTGCCCTGCTGTAGGTGCCGGTCAATGGTGCTGATCATCTCGTGATGCGGTGTTTGCATATTGAGCCGGCTCCAGCCCGTAGATCAATCCCTCAGTACTAACTGGCAGCGGTAAAGGTTTCCAGGTCTGCTGTCTGCTCGAGGCGTTTGCGATCATGGTACTCATCGAACGAGGCGTCGACAAAGCCAGTAGAGATGAGAGAGATAAACTGTGCCACCACGTTACTCAGCGAATTGATGGTTGTTTCCCTGCGTTTGATGGTTGAGGCTGTGATATCCAGGAAAAGACCGGGATGCGCGTGAAACGGATTGTATTTACCACCGAATTGTTCGTACTCCTCTTCCAGGAAATCCAATCGTTGCTCCATGATGATCCGTTCCGGGGAATAATCGTACTCATAGGTGTCGTTGATCCGTTTGCGCAAACGTTTGAATCGCTTTTTTACGATCTCTTTTCTCTCAACGAAGGTCTCATTCATTTTTTCCAGTTCGTTTTTCTCCGGCAGGATAAATGAAAATTCTTCCCAGGCTGTTTCGCCACGGCGGTGGGTTGGTACTTCCTCAGCAGTCGGGTCGACCTTGCGCTTGCTCTTTTTGACGTCGAGGATCATATCCGAGACGGCATCGAAATCGAGGGTTCCATCATCGGTTTTTATCTCTTTCACCAGTTTTTCGAATACCCGGGTCAGTTTCAGAATCTGATCATCGAATTCGTCCATCTGTTGACAATAGGAAACCCGTTCCTCTCTCAGTTGCATGTCGTCCTGGTAAATGAGGCTGATGATATAGTACTCATCCGGCAGTTCCTGCGGGTTTATATTGGCGTACTCCCGGATAATAGTCTTGCGGCAGTTCTTGAAGTTCTCGATATGTTGATAACCCAGTTGCGAGTTGTCCAGAATGCCGATCAGTGAGCTGACGGCAATATTGTACCCGCGGTTCCGAATGTTTTCATCGTCAACAATCCGTTGCACATTTTCTCGGATGTTGAGTGGATCAAAATCAACAAAATCGATTTCGGCATCAACTCCCTGGATGGCATCCAGGAATTTTTTTGCAATATGAGAAAACTGGGGAGAACTGGCATTTTGCTCTTCAAAACCAATGTGTGTCTCCAGTTGCTTGATCTTTTCAAAGATGTTTTCGCTTTTGTTCAATGCACCTTTTTTCTGCTCGGTCATCTCTTTGTTGAGATCTCTGATGGTATCCTCAACGATATCCAGGATATGTTCCGACAGCACGTTTCGAATGATCACTTCTGAAGCAACCTGATAGTGGTAGATGGGTTGAACCAGTTCCGCTTCGGCAATATTCAGGATCAGGCTTATATCATTGACTGTTTCCGGTTTAATGGGGTTGTCGCGGAAGTTGCTTTTCAGAATCAGGTTAGTGTAATTTCCATCAAGCAGGGCGCCAATATCCAGTTTCCCGTTAAGAACCTTCTGAGTTCTGGTTTCCAGGTCATAGACACCTTTGTTGAGGTGTCCCTGAAGGCTTTCATAAACATTGACGACGGAGCGCTCAATGCTTGCGTTATTAAAGCTGCTGGAGCCGGCGACCTCTTCGAGCAGTGTGCTGATGTCCTTGGGGGCGTACTGGTTCAGGTTCTGAGCTTCGTCCTGATCCACCAGGTCCCTGAATTTCTTCCCCAGTTCATCTTCAACCGATACCAGGTAGCGGTTGAACATGTTTTGCAGCCCCTGATTGAAATAGTTGTGCAGTACTTCTTTGACGGTTCCACCAACATGCAGTTTTTCCAGAACCTCTGGTGGTAACTTGGTTGTGATATGATTGAGGACCTTGTCTACCTCTTCGTCGATGAGCAGTTTTGATTCTGCGTATTCATTTCGGCCATCCCGGAAGATGCTGTTCCTGGACCCCACGGCTCCTGCCTGCTCGGGATGAATCATGTCAGGACCTTGTTGAAAGGGACCTTTTGCCATATTTACCTCTTTGGTGGATTATCGGTGGTAAGGCGCAAACTACCTTGATGTACAGCCAGCCTTCAACCCTTTGTGTCGATTACTTGTTTTTTTTGCCTTAGGACACTATATTTTCTGTCTTGCGGCCTGTCAACCCCTAATGCATATGTACCAATATGCTTTACAGGTAAATTTTTTATGGTAAATAGGCTGATAGTGTGTCCTGGCAGAGTCTGAGCGGGGTTTTTACCAATTATACTTTTGATATCCCAGCGCCTTTAGATCAAAATGGGGTCAATTATGGTGCTATTGTTGTTTATTTTAATCTCCATTGCTTGTGGTTTTGCCGGAATCAAAAAAAATGTGTAACATGAAGCCTTTATTGCATTAAAGCGTTTGTTTTATCAGGTTTTAACCAACAGCCGGGTTTCCAACATGTCAATGATCACAAAAGTTGATGCATATAATGATCAAACCGATGAGGAGATCGAAAACCTGATCGATTCGTATGTTGTTAAATACTTTGATGGCCGGAGCGACGATGTTGTCCGGATCCGGCGAAACATCTGGACTGTACGTGAACCACTCTATTCGTTCAATATCATCATAACCTCCCTCCTGATTATTTTTGATGCGGTGATGTTCGACGAACTGCCCGAGGACAAGCATGGTTTTTTCGAGGAGCTGCTGTCGGCGAACGCCCATCAGGCGAAAAGTTCGAAGCTCTGCCTGGTCAAGGATACGATACATTTGCGGATTATTCGGGGACTTGAGGATTTCGATTTTTCAGAGTTTGCCGATCATGTGGAGGAGTATCGGGAGATTTTTGCAGAAATACAGGAAAACTTCCTGGACAAATTCTATCCTGACATCTAACCACCACCTTGCTGGCCACTTCTTTGGAAAAAAATCATCAAGCTGACCTGGCGAACAGTATTTTACAGATTGAAGCTGTTTCCAAATCCTTTGGGTACAGACAAATTCTGAATAGTGTTCACTTGGCGCTGCAGGAAAATGAGATGACCTTGTTGCTGGGAAAAAACGGTTCCGGCAAAACCACCCTGATGAAAATCATTGCCGGACTGGTTCGGCCTTCGGGAGGGACTATTTTTTTCAGAGGCGGTGATATTACCGAACATCCGGAGAGCCTTCGCTCCGCTATAGGTGTTATCTCTCATCAAACCGGTTTTTATGGCGAATTGACCGCCGGAGAAAACCTGGTTTTTTTCGGGAGGTTGGGGAAAAAAAAGAATTTAAATGAAAAGGTCAGGCAGGCGGCGGAAAAAACGGGGTTGTCTCAATTTGTCGATCTGCCGGTGAAAACGTTCAGCAGCGGTATGGGAAAACGATTGAACATAGCACGGTTGATGGTTCTGGAACCGGCAATTCTACTGTTGGACGAGCCGTACACCGGGCTTGACTATGATTCGACCCGGTTTTTCAATGAGTACCTTGAATCATTCAAGGCGACAGGTGGATCCATCCTGATGATTACCCATCAGATTGAGACCTGTTTCGATCTTTGTGACACCATTGCCATTCTGGAAAACAAAGAGTTGAAACGCAGCTTTTCGTCCACCGCGTTTAGCATGGAAGCGCTTATCCGGGAGTATCACAACCTGACTCGTTAGAACAAAAATGGTCTCAGATATTTGGACAATCCTGGCAAAGGATATTAAACTGGATTTTAGGAGTATGGAGAATTTTTTTTCCATGCTCTTCTTTTCCATTATCATCCTACTGATTTTTGCTTTTGCATTGCCGGCAGACACTCATGATCACAAGACGCTGGCCCCGGGTATTTTCTGGGTGACCTTCCTCCTGTCAGGAATGCTCAGCCTGAACAAGTCTTTTCAAATGGAAAAGGAGAACGGCTCCATGGAGGCGCTTCTGGTTTCGCCCACCAGCCGGGGAGCTATTTTTCTGGGAAAAATGGCCGGGAACACTGTTTTTATCATGATCATCCAGGCCATGCTGATTCCGCTGTTCAGCCTGTTGTTTATTAACACTGCCATCAGTCATTTTGGTGAACTGCTTCTGCTCAGCTTAATCAGTACCATCGGATTTACAGCCATTGGTACCCTTCTCAGCGGGTTGACAACAGATCTGCGCTTCAAGGACATTTTGTTGCCCATCCTGCTTTTTCCACTGCTGGTGCCGCTTTTACTGGCGTCAGTGAAAATTACTCAGGGTATTCTGTGGAGCCAGGGGTTTCAGTCAGAGCTTGACTGGGTAAAATTACTGATAGGGTTTGATCTTATGTTTCTGATCATCTCTTATTTGACTTTTGACTTTGTAATGGAGATTTGAGTCCCCGGCATGACGGTGGAAGCGGAGATTCATCCAGAATTGATAAACCATCAGACACAATAAGGCGATAATAACATGAGACGGATATTGGGTATTTTACTGATCCCGGCAATTGCCGGATGTGGTTGGATGATCTTTTTCTGGGTTCCCGCTGAGGCGTCCATGGGGATTGTTCAAAAAATCATGTATATCCATGTACCATCAGTAATGGTAGCGTACTTCTCTTTTTTCATCGCTTTTATCAGCTCCGTCGGGTACCTGTGGAAGCGAAAAGAGGGATTCGATATTGTGGCCTGTTCTACGGTTGAAATCGGTGTGATCTTTTGTGGAATCGCCATTGTCACCGGTTCGATCTGGGCCAGACCAACATGGAATACTTACTGGTCCTGGGACCCTCGTTTGACAACCGCTCTCATCCTTTTCCTGATTTTTGTTGGATATATCCTCTTAAGACGATTTACAACTTATGGTGAGCAGCAGGCGCGTCTTTCAGCGGTGATTGCCATTGTCGGCTGTTTGGATATCCCGCTGATTCACATGTCGGTGGTCTGGTGGCGGACGCTGCATCAGCCCTCCACCATACTGTCCACTCAGAAAAATGTAATCGATCGCCCCCTGGCGATTATGCTCTGGATCAGTGTGTTTACCATGGCGCTGCTATTCGCCTACCTGCTTTCCATGCGAATCGAACTGGAGCAGAAAACACGAGCCTACCTGAAACAGATTGCCAATATCTATTGAAAAACACTCACTACAGAGACACAGAAAGAAGGTTGTAGAATGGGGTGTTACGCCTGGGATAGTTTTGACTTGATCATCGAATCATAACTTCCCGGCAGGGTGGCCTGCTGGACGATTTCGACGCCCTCTTTGAGGATGGAACCATCTTCAACCGCATGAATGGTTCGGACCCCTTTCATGATGCCGGGTTTTGATGTCGATGATGGAAAGCGGCGGTTGGTCTGGCTGGTGCTGATGCCTTCCTTGTCAGCAAACCACTCGATAATTTGCTCGTTGAAGATAAATTGCAGGTGTTTTAAGGTCTGATTTTCATCGAGCCAGAGGAAAAAGTTGATATCAGGATGGGTTGAACAGACCAGGCTGACCTGCCGGACACCATTGACGAACATTCGTGATTTTTTGGATTTAATCTCGTAAAAGACGTAGTTTTCCATGGGTGTCGAAGAACGCAGGTTTTTGTATACAGCTCAGAGACCTGAAATAACTATAAACAAAAAAAAACAGGTCAGTCAACGAAAGCTGACGCTTTTGCAGGGCTAATTGGTTCTACTTTGCTATACCCCACAATCGTTGAGATTAGATATAAAAT
>JAOZRE010000564.1:0-280 GCA_029940215.1 bacterium
ACTATAAAATGCTGAAAGATTTCATAAAAAATCCTTTAATTATTCTTCATGCCGTTGCTGTCACCTTGATGATATCATTGATAACGGTCCTGGAAACGACTTTTCATAAAGTACCCCATGAAAAACTGGATCGGCGCATTCTCCGGTGGTCAAATTCCTTATTGAAGTTTATAAACGTCAACTATTTGGTTCACAATCCCCACGACACGGTTTTGGAAAAAGGAAAACCCTATATTATCATGTGTAACCATTGCAGCTACTATGATATTCCGCTTTCTTT
>JAOZRE010000564.1:290-2567 GCA_029940215.1 bacterium
TTGGGGAAGGGCCATGAGACAATCTCATTTTGTCGCCATCGACCGTTTCAACCCAAGACAGGCGCTGAAAGATATGAAATATGCAAAAGAAGTAATGGATAAAGGGATAGCACTTTGGATAGCTCCGGAGGGTACACGGTCTGCTTCTGGTAAATTGCAGCCCTTTAGACAGGGTGGTTTTAGACTGGCCATTCAAAGTGGAGCGACGATTGTACCCATGGGGATTTTGGGTAGCAACAAGGTTATGGCAGCCAATTCACTGGTGATTCACAAAGATGAAAAAGTTGATATTTTCATCGGTAAACCCATTGATGCGTCTAAATACACAAAACGTCAGCGGGTTGAACTCACTAAAATAGTAGAAGATGAAATCCGCGCTTTAGTGAAAAACCAGTAAAAAAGACAGTTTAAAGGATCTGAAAGAGCAAGCTTACCATACTTCCCTGTTGAAACTCATACCACTCGTTCCCTTTGCAGGGATCTTCCCACCTTCGTTCTGAAAGATTAAATGACATTGGGAAAAGGGGACAGTCCCCTTTTCCCACCCAGTCCCCTTTTCCCACCCAGTCCCCTTTTCCCACCAACGTGTCCACACCGTCAGGATGATGATGACCGTCATAGGTGTTTAACATAACGGGATGGTTGTCCCCCTTCTCAGTTCCCTATTTCCCGGACAATCTCCTCAGGGCGCGAAATTTGAAGTAAAGGTTTGTAAGTTAACACTCAAAATATACCGAATTATGGAAAAAAGACAATTGGAAGACAAATTGGAAACTGTGCCGGATTCAATAGAATCTGATCTGGCAAAAGCGTTCAGATCAACGGCTTCACCGTTGGATCAAAAGGCTGTTGTTACCCTCATTTTATCGATAGACGACTTCTGGCTGAAATTAAAAATGCTGGCTGTCATTGAAGAGAATAAAACAATTCTTGGGTTGTTAAATCAGAAGTTTATCAATGCTGATGTTTCCATCGTCTCAAAAAAAGATGAAATCGGTATCCCTGAAAACCTGGAACTTCTGGTGGATTTTATCAAAGAATTCAAAGTAAAGGAAACGATTATACCAGGATCAACCAGGGCCCGGGAGGAACAGATCAAGGATTCCATCTTCTTCCTGGTTCATCCCAAACAATTTAAGGCAGCCATTTGCTGTTACGAGGGGATGCAGCTTCTTACCGACGATATTCAAGGCAAACTGATAGAAAGCAGAATGCGGAAAATCAGCAAAAAATCAGCTGGTATTCTCCTGAAATTCAATCACGCCAATGAGATAAAGCTGGGGTTTGATTACGCGAAAGAAAAAAGCTATGCCCATTTTATGCGTGATCTAATCAGGCAGACGGGTGAGCTTGCCTGTTCCAAGTTCAAAGCTGATTATAAAGAAAAAAAAGGACTGGAAGGCTGGGAGTTAGCCGGATGGGAACTTATTAATGCTTTTGATATCAGTATTCAAGAGTTTCCTGAGTTTGAAGAACTCGTTCAGAGTGCGTTGATTGACAGATTATATGATGCAGGGGTTAAGTCCCAGGAAATCGAGGACTATATCAAACGGTATGACTTCCCGGATAGTACAAATTTCAAGAAGAAATACAAATTAATTCGCCAGTTGGAGAATGGTAACAAAAGCCAGTAATGGTAAGGCACTCTCTAAAATATTCAACAGGTTGACTTATGACATCTGCAAATCAGAAAACAAAAAACGGCAGCTACGAAAACACTGCTTCGGTAGAACCCGTTTATCCGACAGAGAACCGCATGAAAGGTAATGCCGTCCTTGAGCTGATAACACCGAGCAAGGATTCACTGAAATTCGACGAAAATGTCGATATGGACACAATAAACAGCGCTGTTAAGGAAATCCTGAAACGGAAGCAATTCTGGGAAAAATACGCATTGCTGAAGGAACTGGAGGCCAACTACAGCGATCTGTTTGCTGAGTTGAAACGGAAAAGAGTGGCATATCACCTGATTGAACAAACACTGAATGGTGAGCAGTTGACGATCATCGAGAATAGTGGCGATCAGAGTATAGATCTTGATAGAGTGGAAATGCTGGTCCAGGTGATTAAGAATGAGAACATTAAAGAAGTCGTGCTGAAAGGCGCTGTGCCGCTGCTGATATCGGATAAGAAAAACAAAGCCTTTTCGGTCTTTTATCTCGTGGCCAAGAAATCTGGTAACATGACCGATCCTCGGATAATCGTCAGCTGTATCGAAGGAATGCTCTTCATGACCTATGGACATGAGGGTGAACTGGACGGTGACAGATTGACGAG
>JAOZRE010000164.1 GCA_029940215.1 bacterium
TGAAAAACGAGTTTATCCGGGGTAACTGCTCGATCGTCATCAGCGGAACCCATGGAAAGACCACTACCTCGTCGCTGGCAGCTCACGTGATGGCACAGGCCGGAAAGCCCACGGGTTTTATGATCGGCGGGATTCCTGAAAATTTCGGAACCTCTTCCCGGGACGTTGAAAAGGGGGGCTATTTTGTGGTTGAAGGGGATGAATATGACACGAGCCTCTTTGACAAACGCTCCAAATTTTTTCATTACCTCCCGGACCGGTTGATCATTAACAATATCGAATTTGATCATGCCGACATTTTCAAGGATATCGATGAGATCAAACGGTCTTTTTCCCTGATGTTGAGGCAAATCCCTCAAGAGGGTCTGATCATCGTCAATGGTGACGATGACGATGCGATAGCTGTGGCCCAAACCGGTTACACACCCTTTATTTCATTCGGAACCGGCCAGTCCTGCGACGCCATCATCCGGAATATTACCGTAGCTGACAACGAGCCGGCACAGCTGTTTGAGCTGGTATTCAAGGACAAAACCTATTCTCTGCAGGTCCCGCTGCTGGGAGAACACAATGTCCGCAATGCAGCAGCAGTGGTCCTGCTGGCGCTGAATGAAGGGATTGATATTGAATCGATTCAGGCTGCACTGCTCAATTTTAAAAGCGTTCGAAGGCGCCTGCAACTTCTGACGATCAATCAACAGGTAAAGGTTTTTGACGATTTCGCCCATCACCCCACAGCTATTGCCGAAACACTGAAAGCCCTTCGCAATGCGTGGCCGGACGCCAGAATTCACACCATCTACGAAGCCCGCAGCAACACGTCGGTCAGAAATTTTCACCAGGCACGGATGGCTGACAGTTTCAAGGAAGCGGATTCAGTCACCTTTTTCAAGCTGTTTCGAGAAGAGCGAATCGACAAAAGTGAACGACTGGATCTGCAAAAAATTGTGGCTGAGCTCAATGAATCAGGAAAGTCCGCAGCCGTAATCGGAGAGTTGGAAACCATTGTCGATACCTGCCTTAAGCGTGCACAAGCTGGTGATATTTTCCTGGTCATGAGCAACGGGGCCTTTGGCAATATTCAGCACAGCCTGGCACAAAAACTGGACGAGCAATGGTAGCCCCGGATTCACTGAGCGACCTGAAACAGACTCACCCGGAGCTGGCAGAAATCTTCGGTAGCGAGTGGCAGACCCCCCTGTCGAGATACGCCGGCAGGCTTTACCAAAAAGCATCCCGAAAACTCGAACCCCAGCTGATCAACGCATTCAGGCAAGAGCTGGCATCAATGGGAAGCGACACTGCCACCATTCAAAAAGCTCTGGACCAGTTGCAGCAGACGCCGGTCCTGCAGACGTCCCATCACATAACCCCAACGCACGGTCCTACTTTTTTGGCCCTGGACCTGATCTGTCTTTCCGGGTTGCCCTCATCCGAGCTTTATCTCATCGGTGCCAATACAGGAGTTCCCTTTTCAAACAGCGCCTGGAGCGGAGCCCTCAGTTATGGTTCTCTCGATCTGGACCGTCTGTACCGCCGCGATACCCGTGCCTATCGTCAGGCCTTAAAATCTCAACAGGAAAGAACTGCCCATGGAGAAGCTGACTGCCGGGTCAGCCTTATCCCATCCAGGCAGAGGGACCAGCTCGTTTTTGGCACACCACTAGTCCGCTATCAGGCCGACCTTTATGACCAGTTTAGTGAAGAACTGCAGTGCCTACTACCGGAAATGGATGTAGAACAGCCCTATTCCCACTGGTCGGCACTGACCGCGGCACAAATCCAAAGCCGTATCTTTGAGCAGCGACCATTTTTAATCTTTGATATTAACCGGGTAATCTCCCGCTACCTGGTCGATATTTTAACCGGATATCCGGACCACCCATGCAGCATTCTGCTTTCGGACAGCAAAAAGAGTGCGGATATTCTGTCTGCTTTTGAAAATCCGCCGATATGTCTGGGAAGTTACTGCGGGAAAAAGTCAGAGAAGATCGATCCACTTACCTGGAAAGGTAACGGCCTGTTCAGCTTGAAAAGGGGGTTACAGCAATTAAACCGGGAAGCATTAATCCGACAACTGGAAGAGCAGGCACTTTGTCCAGGAATTTTTCTGCTGTTTTTTGTTCTACGCTTTATTAATGGAATCAGATGCCTGGGTTCATTCAGCCAGGTTGGCTACCTTGAAAGTTTCCGGAAACAATGGAAATTAACTACACCAGACTGGGACTGGGACCTGGACCTGGAACCGGACTACCATGAATCCCTGACAACCGGTCGGCTGGTCCGGGGCGGGAAAGCTATCTGGCCACTGGATCTTGCACTGGAAAATAAATCACTCTCCATCGATTCATTTGCCGATGTTGAGATGGGAGAATTCTGGCAACCCATTGTCAGTCAACTGACGAGATCGGAGCGGTAAATCAATCATGAAAAAACAGGTTCGTGTCATCGTACTGATCGTGTTTTTTTTTCAAATCGGATTTATGGCCTATAGGATTCCCCAGGTCCTGCTGACCGAGGAGTCATTTCCGGCAGAGGTCAAAATGTCAGCTATTGTAGCCGGATTGTGCCTGGGAATCCTCTATTTTCTGAAGGACTATTCAAGTCCGCTGGAATAGAAAATCCTGCGCCATCCTTACCCGGTCAGCGGTTTAATGCCGGTTATTCTTGATTTTTCTGGAATGGAATTGATAGCATCTCACCTAACAGGTTGATTCTGCATGCTACCTTGATCAGAATGTAATTGAACTCATTCTCGACGGGCATCCTTCCCGTCTCCGAGGGCGGTCGCTGACTTCACCATCCTGGTGAAGCTTAATCGCTCCCAAATCCGTTCAATCACACACCGATCAAGGTTTAAGTCAACGTATCCGAAATCACTTGAGAATTCAGGTAACAGGCAAAGTAACCCCGATTTTTACTCTACAGCGTAACAACACAGAGCAGATATGAGCATTTTTAAACAGAAGCGTAAAGAGGACCGGAAAGAGCTGATATATTATCTGGAGCTGACTGAAAAAGTGTCCGGCAATACCATCGGGAGAATCGTTGATATCACGATTGGCGGCATCCTGATGATCAGCGAGACACCGGCAGACGTTGGTAAGGTGTACGATATGGTGTTGCGGCTGCCGGAAATGATTGACGATGTTGAAAGCATTCCCATGAAGATCCGGTGCGTCCGCAGCGAGAAAGATCCCCATTCCCACTACCACTACTCGGGATACCAGTTCAGGGATTTAGACCCGCACTACCCCCACATCATCGAGGAGCTAATTTCTCAGTACCAGTTCTAAAACCCGTCCTCATCATCCAATTCAACACCCTGAGCTCTCAGGGCCGCTTTCTGGCGATTTAAGCCGACGAAACAGACACCGATGCTGATCAGGTAAAGGAGAATCAACGGACCTGACATCAGCATCATGGTAAACGGATCCGGTGGTGTCAGAACTGCGCTGGCAATAAAGATAATTAAAACGGCCACCCGTGCCTGTTTGACCATGATACTAGGGGTTAAAATTCCCATCCTGGCCAGGATGAATGCTACCAGGGGCATTTCAAAAATAAACCCGAACGCAAGCAACAGCTTGAGGGCAAAGCCGAGGTATTCTCCCACGGACAATGAGGGCATGATCTCACCCAACTGCGTCAGGCTGAGAAAGAAATCAAACCCGAAGGGAAAAACAACAAAATAGCCGAAGAGCGCCCCGCCAATGAAGAACAGGTAGGAAAAAATGGAAAAAATCCAGAATACCTTTCTCTCTCCCTTGTAGAGAGCAGGTCCGATAAATCCCCACAGCTGAATCAGCAAATAGGGAAACGCCAGAAAAAATCCGGCAAAGATAGCGACCTTCATCTGTGCAAAAAACAGCTCCGGTAACCCAATATAGACCATGGTCGATCCGGAGGTCTGGGGCTGTTGATTGATACTGCACTGGCAATTGAGGTTGATGGTCCCCGGCATCGCCGATCCCGTGACTATGGATGGGGTCTGAGCTGTTTCAGGTGGCGGCCGGTCCGTGAAAAGCGGGGATGGTTCCTTGTCCAGCAACACCTGAAAAAACATAATGAAATCATCAAGAGTGGTACCTATTTTCTGCAGAACCGTTCTAGCCTGCTCCAGGTTTTCTTCTATGGTGGTCTGGATATTACTCGATACTTCAGGCTCTTCAGCAATTGGAGTCGTCTTGTCCACAATCTCAGCCGACAATGGGTCATCAGCTGACTGGCTGACAGCCGGAGCTGCCTCTCGGCACACGCAGTTGTAGGCTCCCATTGATGAAAGCCCCTTATCCGCTGAGGCACCTACAGGAGCAGAAGCAATGGCAGTATACTTTTTCAGTGGGGCATCAACCGGTTTCCGAATCAGGTCCAGGATCTCCTTGCGGTAAAAATAGGTTGCCAGCACGCAAAGAGCCAGGACAATCACAAAGTGGATTAATCGTGTCCTCAACTCGTCAAGATGATCCAGGAAAGCCATCGTGCCGTCCGTTTTCTTTTTTTCCTGGGATCCTTTATTGTTATTTTGTTTCATCATCCATTTTTCAGTTACACTTAAGGGAGAACACAACTGGAAGCTGCAGGTCTCTGCAATGAGGCCCGGCATGATATGCAGGGCGTTTTGCTTTCAGTACCGATTTGCTAGATATATCAAAAACCATTAACCTGCTGCTTAAGGGTTGGCTCAAAAATTACTTGGCATTCTATCCGCAAAATGTCCAGTCTTTATGGGACTTTTTCGGACAGATTACGCCAAGTTATTTTTGTACGATCCCCAAGTTCTTTCACAAAACCCAGAACATCTTCAATAAAAAAAAATGAACCAGTCCGTTGATGTCCGCATGCTGGACGCATTGGAAATTTTCCACTACTCCTGTCGATTTCAAAACCGGCTGTTTATCCTGGTATTAGCGGAATCTGTCGATTTGCGGGATATTATCACAGACCTGCGGGTGCTATATGCCGCCCGGATACAAACGATTGTCATTTGCCACGATCATGACAAATTATTAAATCTCCTACAAGTATGGAACAATCGGGGATGCCCTTTCCAATATGTTTCAAAAACCTCTGACGATGCACCGACAGCTGAAGATGCCCGGTCCGTTGAAGGCATTCTCTCAGATGGCAACATCCCGGTGATTGGGCTTCCCGTGTCAACCGGAAGCGAAACCGGCATCGATAGTCTGGACCACTTTTCCACGAACCTGGCTTCCCGACTGACAGTTGACAAAATTTTCTTTTTATCGCAGAACTCCGGCCTGATTATCAATGATCAGTTTCTCTCCCATACAACGCCGGATGAACTCCAGAAGTTCCTGCTTTCGAAGCCGGTCATCAACATCGGTCAGCCCCGAATGGAACTCCTGATAGAACACTGTCGCAACCAGGGTTTTGATATCGTGTTGCTGGAAGGTAAAAGTGGATGCCTGTTCCAGGAAATATTCACTCACCGGGGAATCGGAACCCTGTTAACCAACACCTACCCCAACACGATCCGCAAAGCGGAACTGTCCGATGTCATGGATATCGCTTTGTTGATGAAGCCTTACATCCAGACCAGGGCTATCCTGGCTGTTCCTGAAGATGATCTGGCGGCGGAAATCGAGAACTATTTCGTTTATTCGGTCAACAATTCAATTGTAGCTGCTGCGAAACTAACCGGACATGGCGACGCAGCCGAAATGGCAAAATTCTGCACCCTCCCGCGCTATCAGGGAAAGGGACGGGCGCATGAACTGGCGATCCGATTGATAGAGACTGCTACCAGAATCGGGAAAAAATCAATTTTTGCCCTGAGTATCGATCCCCGCATGTTCGACTTTTTCCGGAATCTCGGTTTCTCGGAATGCGATCGCAACGAACTTCCAGCCGACTGGCTCCAGGACTACGATTTGAGCCGTCCATCCAAGGCTTTTCAACTGACGATTCATAACGACGCCTCCTGAAAACATTGATTTGGATAAACTCTTGCATCATTTTTTTAACTGATTACTGGTTTTTCATTGCCAATCAGTTAAAATGGGAGTTTACCCAAAAAAAGAGAGACCTCTTTTTTGATTGTAACTTGTTTTCTGATCGTTATGAATAATCGACTTATCTCAAGCTGCCTGGCACTGTTCTTTTTCTGCTTTATTGTATTTACAGCATCTACCAGCCAGCCCTCGACTGAACTGATTGTCAAATCCTTTCCGCTACCGGAAGAGGATATTGAAAGAGCTTCAGAATATATTCCTTACATTCTGAAGCATACAAACAACCATAATGTTTCCCTGCCACTGGTTCTGGCAGTGATAAAAGCAGAGTCCAACTTCAACCCCGACGCCCGCAGTCCAAAAGGCGCACTTGGATTGATGCAGCTGATGCCTGAAACGGCAATGGATGAATATGAGAAGTTGAATATTTCCGTCTCGAAAGAGCAACTGAAGAAGCAACTCATCAACCAGCCGGAACTGAATGTGATACTGGGCGTGAAATTTCTGCAACACCTCGAAGAGCGGTACGCGGACATCGCAGACCCGACTCTGCGCCGCCAGCTGGTGACGATCTCTTATAATGCCGGTTTTCGAAAGGTTAAGTTATCACTGAAATGTAAAAGCAACTCCTGCGTCAAGCTTCGAGTGAACATGTTTGGACACGAATACTTCGAAAGAGTCATGCGCAACTTGCCGGTCGAAACCCGCAACTACCTGGTTGTGGTCAATCGCGCGTATAAAACCTACGCAGACCTGCTGGCATCAAGCGACAGGAAGCAGAAATTCGGGAACAACTGCCCTGAAGAAGCGGCACCAACAAATCTGCTGACCATGTCCGAACAGTCATTCAAACGCCTCTCCTGTCCGACAAACGGTTAGACAAATCCAACTACCTTTTTCCTGAAGATAACCTATCCTGATTGCGGATATTTATTCTGCCAATCAATCCGCTCCAGCAGGCTTTGCCACTGATTCAAAGCCTGTTCAGCAGCCAACCGGCGACGCTCTTTTTTATTCCGGGGTCGTTTCCCCCCGGGATTCGCCAACAAACCGAAGTTACTATTCATCGGCTGAAAATTGTCAGGTGAGCCCGTGACCAGATAGTTCACCAGCGCTCCCATCATGGTCGTTGGCTCCGGCTTTATCGGGCCTGATTCCCTAGTCTCGCAGAGGATGTTCATTGCCACCCATAAACCCATGGCTGCCGATTCAACATACCCTTCCACACCTGTAATCTGACCCGCCAGGTAGATCCCACGTTCCGACTTCAGTTCCAGATTGACGTCCAGATGAAGAGGAGCATTGATGTAAGTGTTGCGATGCATGCTTCCCATCCTGGCAAATTCGCATTGTTCCAAGCCAGGGATCTGCCTGAAAACCCGTTTCTGATCACCCCATTTCATCCGGGTTTGACATCCGACCAGATTATACAATTCCCCGGCTCGATCTTCCTGACGCAACTGCAAAACAGCCCAGGACTGCTTTCCAGTACGTGGGTCGATTAAGCCCACCGGTTTCATAGGGCCATAGGAGAGGGTCTCCATCCCCCGCTCCGCCATTACCTCCACCGGTAAACACCCTTCAAAGTGCTTCGCCTGCTCAAATTCCCGAAATGGAACCTTTTCCGCCCTGAGCAGCCCGACAATCAACTCCTCGTACACCTCCCTGCTCATCGGGCAGTTGATATAGTCAGCGTCCCCTTTGTCATAACGCGAGGCCCTGAACGCAATATCCATATTTATCGATTCGGCATAAACGACCGGCGCTATCGCGTCATAGAAAAACAACCCGACATCATTTAGCAACTGCTGCAATGAGCTTGATATGGCATCCGAACTGAGAGGCCCCGTTGCCACAATCACCCGGGAAAACGCCTGCCTCAGATCGGTTATATCGGTGATCTCTGCGTTTTCACACCTGATCAGCGGACACCCCCTGATCCGATTTTCCACCTCCTCTGCAAACAATGTCCGGTCAACCGCCAGGGCTGAGCCCGCAGGCACTGCATGTGTTTCCGCCGCTTCAATAATGATGGAGCCGGCCTGTTTCATCTCAGCTTTCAGCAACCCGTGAGCATTGGCGGCTTCAATCGACTTCAAAGAGTTGCTGCACACCAGCTCTGCAAACTGCCCTGTTTGGTGTGCCGGGGTCATAACGGTCGGACGCATCTCATACAATACAACCGGAACGCCCCTGGATCCCAGCTGCCAGGCGGCCTCACTACCAGCCAGACCAGCTCCAACAATAGCAACTTCATTCAAAGGGCTCACCATGATTTTCCAGATATTCAAAAATATTTCGAGAAACGGCTCGGCAAAACGCCAGATGGCAACGTTTCAGGGCTTATGAGTTAGCTCCTGCAAACCTTAAAACGGTACGTCATTTTCATTGTCATCCAACCAGGCAGGTGGGCCATCAAGCCCATTTGCAGTCGCAGGTGGGGCCTGAGTCTGTTGCTGGCTGGCACCTTGAAGCTTCCATGCCTGCAAGGTATTAAAATATTTATCGTTCCCCTGAGGATCTGTCCATTTTCTTCCCTTTAGATTAAAATGGACATCAATCTCCTGGCCTGGGGAAAACTGATCCAACAACCCACATTTATCCTGTATCAACTCAAACTTGATGTATTCCGGGTATTGAGGGTTTTCTGCGTACTCAACAACAAATTCTCTTTTTTTAAAGCTGGCCGAGATCTGAGTCACTTCAAAAATTTCCAGCAATTTGGCTTTAATATTCATATTTGATTCTGTTGGTAATGAAGGACCCCGCCGCAAGCAGCGGGGCATCAATATTTTTTATCTGGATCCCGGATCGGTGTCCGGGATGACGCGTCGCCGCAAGCGGCGGGGTATTAAACCCATGCTTCGTAATAAATTAAATGACCACGCTCTGTCGGGTAAAGCGAAGGGTTAAAAAAAGCAATTTTCAACGGTACTACCTGATTTGGCATAAAATGTGTTTAACCAAAAGTGGATACCGGTCTCAACACCCTGAACCGGATCTATACTTAAAAACACTAACTTTCTAGACTTTTATAATAGATAATCAGGGATATATCCCGCATCCCAGGTACACACATGAACACGTCAAAACTATCTGCTTCGGGCTTAGGGCGAATACAAGATGCTACAAAAAATGCATCAAACCGTAAAGAAAATCCCCTGGAAAAAAGGCAGGCGGGCGAAAATTTCGCCTCCAATACGAAGCAAGCCAAAAACGCTAATCGAGCTGAAATTATCTCTTCGTTGAAAGATAAAGGCAGGACCGAAAAACCGAATAAGGATGCCGAAAGCTCAACACCAAAGATTAATGAATACCTTAAAATGATCTCCCGCTTCGAAAATAAGGTAAAGCAGAACGAAATTGAGGATAAAGATCTGGAAAAGGTAATGAAAGCCCTTGAAGAGAAAATTCTGTCCATGAACACAGCACAGAAAAATCGACTGAAAAATATTGATTTCTTCAAGAAGAAGGGGGTTGAAAACCTTAAAAATATGAAAGAGAGTCTGCTCGAATTGTTTGAGAGTGAAAAAGACAGGGGAAAATTTTTCGATTTCCTGAAGAGCCCTGATTTCGTTAACGTCCTGCTGAATGAACAGGAAAGAATTAAGGGGTACACACCGGCCGCAAGCGCGCCGAAAACAGAAAGCAGCACTCAATCCGGGAATATGAAACCAGCTGCTGCAGAACCGCCATCTAAAAAAGGTTA
>JAOZRE010000565.1 GCA_029940215.1 bacterium
TAAAGGGTGTTGCAAAGTATGCAAGATTTTGATGGAAACATTTGCTCGAATGATATTTCTGTGCTGTTTTTTCGATCTCCGTAAAAAATCTCGTACGATTTTTCCCCAAATGGTATTTTGTTTCCGGTGGGCTAACCCGGTTTGATTTCAATGGGGAGTCATTAACGATCCCAATTTAGGTGATCGAAAAAGGTATCTTGTGTTAAATCCTAGGAAATATTTATAACATATTGTAAATATTGGTAATTTATTCTTTATAGACTTGGTTTCGTGTTTCCTACTATTGTGAAAACAGTGGACAGTAGTTCGAGTTTACAGCATGTAGACAGCTTAAACGCTCTTGCCAATAGTAAAACGAATCTGATTGGGCTAAGATGCAAAATCGAATATTTGGAGCTGTGGGTCATCTGCTGTTCGGTCATTACACCTTTTTTCTATTTCAATGAGCAGTGTTACCATCGTTGTGATAGTACATTTGGTTATCAAAGCTTTTTGAGAACGAACTCGAATTTGCTCTAACCCGTCACGGTGCTTAAGAAGGTTAAAGGGGCGTTCGCAGTTCTTACGAATATCGATCGCCTGGTCAGCCAGTTCATTGTCAATGACAATTCGTTGAAAGACTCCGTTGTCAAAAGGAATAGTACGACACTGGGGACAACTGCTTGACCGCATGCATTCACCAGAAGCAGCATTGCATTTGTATTCATGTCCGTCTGTTGTGTAACCAATACGTTGCATGGGAATATCACACATATCATCAAGAGTGACTGAGTAGGTTTCAGAATCTACATTTACGGGTAATTGTTTGTCCGCAGGTGGCGGTGTGATCAAGGTGACCCCCGTTTTTTCATATATGGTACCCTCTTTATCGTGGTATGCTTCGTCTGCTGTGATTAGTTTTAAATCGATTCCCATAGCTTGTGCCAGTTCGGTCAGTGGCTCGAGAAAAAGGCTGTCGTGATGATTGCCAGGTGCTACCAATGATACTAATGGGAAACTGTGGCCGGTTTTTGCATCAATGGCTGTCAGTGTATGCATGCGGTAGCCGATAAAATACTTGTTTTTGTTGGCTTTGTTACGTCTTGTACCACAATCGCAGTCAAGATCTTCATAGATGCGTATTTTTTTATTTTTGATAGTTGTGGTAAAAAGCGGACGCGCTGTATCGTTAAATAATTCGGTGGAGTCAACAGCATGGATAACCTTGTCTGATAGAATTCCGGACCTGAAAAAGAGGGAAAGTACATAGACCAGAAGATTGACATTTTGGGCAAATGACAAAGAGGTGCGGAATTTACTCAACTGCGTATGATCGATTATCTGTTTTTTATGAAGTGGGAGCCCAATGAATTCACGATTTTCTTTTCGATCCAGTCCCATGTATTCAGCTGTACAGTATTTGCGATAGGCGATCTCAGGATACTTGATCGCTTTGAGCAATTCGGCCCGTAAGAAATTGCTGGGCATGAGTTTTCTCATCGAAGGGGTGAATCCCCTGTAAGAGAGTAAACGATTGATAATAGGATCATCCAGCATGTTGTTTATAAACGTTAATTGACTGTCTTTTAGATTGACGCGAAGCTTTTTTATCTCTCTCACATTGATGACGGAATTTTTATAGAAGCTGTCAATCAGAGTATTCATCTTATCCAATGTCATGATGTCTTCATTGATGGCCTGGTTGTCTATGCCGATTAGTTCTTCAGCCGGCACGTCGATTTCCTGTTTGAAATCGTAGTCATCAATAACGGCTTTGGTCACTTGTTCGGCCAATGTTTTTTTCTCTTTTTTGGTCAAACTTCGCCAATTGGGATGATCTTTTTTCAGTTGTCTTTTTACAATCAGCTTGATATTCTTATGATGCATTTGAGACCTCTATTTTGGTGTTAGTTATATGATATATTTGGGTATCATAATACCATTATAGAGGTTTCTTCGCTTAAAGCAAGTAATAATCAGCGTTTGCAGGTTTTTCTTCAACACCCTTTATTACTCTTCTTTTAATAAAACCGTAATCAAATTTTCCTTGTTCATCCATTTGTGTATAAGGCCCATCGGTTCCATAAAGACATCTTTCAGCACCCAAATAATCCACAAGTTGACGAGTTGTTTTCCCATCAACATAGGCACTGGCAGAAATATCCAAATAGATATTCTTGTTTTCCTTGATCTCTTTCCAAATATCGGAATAGCGAGGAAATCCAGCATGAGCCAGAATAAGTTTTAGTTTCGGTGTCTGTTCTATGAGCGCATTGAAATCACCATGTGCATTAAAACCAAGATGGATTAGCAGGGGTTTTCCCGTTTTTTCAAGTTGTTCGGCTACTGGTAGAAGTTCTATTGGGGAAAACTGATGCCAGAAAGGGTGTGCCTTGATGCCAATAAATCCTGGAGTATCTTTCCATTTATCGTACTCCTGCACTTGATCATTCCCTTTTGGGTTAACAAAAGCCCAGCCTAAAAATCGATCCGGATGGCTTTTAACTGCTTTAAAGATTGCTTCATTGTCTGGATCTGAATAGATCTTAATAATTCCGCTTGGAATCTTAATGTTACCTTGAT
>JAOZRE010000566.1 GCA_029940215.1 bacterium
GGCAGGAAACCGGGAGATGGCGGGGGTATCCACTTCCAGGACACCCCGCTTATTAAAAAACGACCGGACCTTCTGCAACAGCTCAGCCCGTTTTCGAAGAACATCAACGGAACAGCCAGGTCGCCAGTCGGACATTACGATTTCGCCCTCTCAACGTATTCACCGGTCCGGGTGTCAATCTTGATTTTTTCATTCTGATTGACGAAGAGAGGCACATAGATAATGGCACCGGTTGAGACCGTAGCGGGTTTGTTTGCAGATGTGGCGGTATCACCTTTTATTCCGGGCTCGCAAAAAGTGATCTCAAGCACTGTGAAATTGGGAACAGTGATGGAAACCGGTACCCCCTTGTAAATCAGTACATCCACCATCATCTCTTCCAACAGCCATTTCCAGTTGTCGTCGATCTGTTCCTTCTGCATCTCCACCTGCTCATAGGAGTTGTTATCCATGAAATGGTAGACACCGTCAGCTTCATAAAGGAACTGCATGGACTGCTCATTGATGTCCGCCTTTTTAACTTTCTCACCACTTTTATAGGTCCGATCCAGCACGTTACCGCTCAACAGGCCTTTCAATCTGACACGGTTGAATGCCTGCCCCTTTCCGGGCTTAACAAACTGGTTTTCGACCATAATATAAGGCTGGTCATCAATTTCAACTCTCAGTCCTTTCCGGAACTCACTTGTATCATACATATTGTTACCGCTCTCTATTACTGTCTCAGTTTTGGGGAAATCCTGCTCGGTTCGCTGTTGGTTAATAGTGTATGTTATCGAGGAAAAATATGAAAGACTTTGATTTAGATTAGTAATTCTTGCAAGAACTGACCAAATATCCACCAGAGGCTAATTAAAACCCAATAAAACCAGCCACATTACTATTCTCCCCCCTGCCCCTATTACTCTATCATGTGGTAGTCCATTTTAGTCATTATTCGTAATTTTTAGGTGTAATTTGACGTTTTATTACAAATATGCCTATTTTTAACTTTACCAGGCAGTTTCCGCATCAAGCTGCTATCGGATGGCCGGCAAAGGAAAGTAATCAATGATCAAGATGATCAAAACCTAGTGTCTTACGGAGAAGGTATGACAAAAAAGATAATAACAGCCATGGCACTGTTTTCACTTCTATTTGCCAGTACAGGCCTTGCTGCGTCAAAGCACCTGTCAGGCGATCTGGTGATTTTTCATGCGGGTAGTCTCTCTGTCCCATTCAAAGAAATTTCAAAGGCTTTTAATAAGATTCATCCGGATGTGAATATTCTGAGAGAGTCTGCCGGCAGTCGGACCTGTGCACGCAAGATATCTGACCTGCAAAGACCTGCCGACATCATGGCATCAGCTGACTATTCTGTTATTGATAAACTGTTGATCCCAGAACACGCCAGTTGGAATATTAAATTTGCCAGTAACGAAATGGCTATCGTCTACCATCACGATTCAAGAGAGTCTGATAAAATCAACACAAAAAACTGGTATAAAACCCTGATGAAACCGAATGTTGCCTTCGGTCGCTCCGACCCAAACGCCGACCCCTGCGGATATCGAGCTGTACTGACCATGAAGCTGGCGGAAAAACACTATGGTATCCCCGGCCTGGCAGCAAAAATGATCGCGAAGGATCATGCCTATATCCGGCCGAAAGAAGTTGATCTTCTGGCCCTGCTTGAGTCGGGAACCATCGACTATATTTTCCTGTACCGCTCGGTTGCCCAGCAACATGGACTGGATTACGTCCTGATCCCGGATCAGGTTAATTTGAAAAACTCAAACCTGAAAAACTACTACAAGACCGCAACCATTAAAATTTCAGGTAAAAAGCCCGGTACCTTTATCACCAAGAAAGGTGCACCAATGGTTTACGGCGTCACCATTCCCCACAGTACACCTAATCCCAAGGCTGCGCTGGCTTTTGTCAAATTTCTGCTGACAGCTGATCAGGGGATGGCCATCATGAAGGAGAAGGGACAACCCTCTGTTGTTCCTGCAATATCTGACTCCTATTCTGCGATTCCGTCACAGCTGAAACGATTTGCGAGTGCCAATTAATGAACAAGACCAACCGGTTTCAGAATAACTTTGAGCCCCTACACCTCTTTTTCATGGGGCTCGGCGGCCTGGTGATCCTTTTTATCGTCGCCCCGCTGCTGAGCATGTTTCTTAAGACCAGCGGGGTTCAAATCATTGAAACGGCCCGGGACCTGGAAGTCCGCAACAGTATCTGGCTGACACTCTGGACATCCATGACCGGGGCCCTTGCTTTTGGTTTCCTGGCGGTCCCGTTCGCCTATATTCTGGCCCGGATAGAGTTTCCACTGAAACGCCTGATCACCGGTATTATTGATTTGCCTATCGTGGTACCGCACAGTGCCGCCGGCATTGCCATCCTGGGTGTTATCTCAAGGGACAGCCTGCTGGGCCGGGTAGCGGAACCGTTGGGACTGAGATTGGTTAGCAGCCCCTTCGCCATCATCGCTGCCATGAGTTTTGTCAGTATTCCTTTTCTGATCAATGCCGCCAGGGACGGTTTTATGGCCGTGCCGGAACG
>JAOZRE010000165.1 GCA_029940215.1 bacterium
TCATATGATAGAGACAGGTTTCACTCTCCGTGACGGTCAGCCCTGATCGCAGGGAAAACCCGCTGACATCTTCGATGGAAGCCCCAAAAATGCGGTCGGCGCCCAACTCCAGCAGACCCTCCATGCAGGTTCCGCAGCTGACCAGACAGGCATCAAAATCCAGGTATCCGAACATTTTGCGTATCTGGGTCAGGATGATGCTGTTTCGCAGGAAGATCCGATTGTGGTTGATACTTTTCGCATTGGCCTTGGCTGGAAACCCGCAGCAGATAGCAGGAGGCGGAACAATAACCCGGCAGCCTGCCTTCAGCAGGATATAGACCGAAGCCATGGCGATGTTCGAAAACAGTCGCTCGGAACCACACCCTGGAAAATAGAATACCACCTGTCCGGAATCTTTGGGCGGCTCGATCAGAACTGCCTGATCCTCCCGGCAGACCGGAAGGTGTTTATGCAGGTTGTCAGAAGGCACAGGTGTCATCGGTGATTTCAGCATCAACATCGCTGAACGATGCCCAGACCCGCTCCTCTTCAGAAAAGGCCTGGCCAGCCTGGACGCTATCTGCTGAATCCGGCTTCCCCCCTGTAGGATAACCGCATGAAACAGTGAGTTGTAGAGTGGCGAACGGCTTTCCAGATAGCCCAGCGAAAGACGGGTGGCCGCCGCCGTATGCTTGTATTTTCGTAAGGTCAGGATCTCCCGCTCCATGATAGACACCTTTCCGGTATCAATATCCACCGGGCAGGGGGAGGCACACTTATGACAGATTGTGCAGTGATCCGCGATCTCTTCCAGGTGCTGGAGCGATTCGAACTTTGTCGAGTGGGACCGTTGGGCGGTGTAGAGAAGCGCCTCGATCAGGGAGGCAATCGCCAGGTTCTTATTGCGGGGGTGGTAGAACATGTTGGCTGCCGGGTAAAAAACGCAGCAGTCTTTCTTGCAGCGCCCGCAGCGCATGCACTTGGCAATACTGTCCGAGAGGGTCTTCAGGGCTCCCCGCTGCAGTATCCCTGCCTCAAGACCCAGCAGATTAAAGGAGGGAGTGAAGACACGGTCGGGAACCGACAGGTCGGACAGCTTTCCCGGATTGAACAACCCCATTGGATCGATCTCCTGCCGGTAGCGGTTCAAGTCCTCCAGGCGGTCACTGTCCAGGTATTTCAGCTTGGTAATACCGATGCCGTGTTCACCACTGACCACACCACCCAGCTCAACCGCCTTGTCCATGACCCGGTCCGCGGTCTCTGAGGCCCGGCGCATCATCTCCAGGTCGTTCGAGAAAACCGGGATGTTGACATGCACGTTACCGTCTCCGGCGTGCATATGGGTGGCGATCACGATCAATCGGCGGGTGATCTCGTCGATGATCTGTGAAACAGCGGCGGATATTCCCTCATACCCGCGCAGCAGGTCCAGCAGATCGTGGGTGAGTTGCTCAATGACCTGTCGCGAGCGTAGTTCAGTGCCAGAAACAGATGATAGTTCTGACAGTGCTTCATGGCAGGCGTCCTCTATTCGAGGCTGCTTGACGGACAACCAGTCTGGTGATTCCAGTGGCTTCGCTGATTTCAGGTAGTCCTGCAAACGGAGAATAATAGTGGTCTGGGTGTATCGCTCCTCTTCAACGTTATAGTCCTCTATGAAACAGGTGAAATCGGAAAGCGCTTCCAGTGGCAGCACGATATCTTCGTTCAGCTTAAACGCATTGGTTCGGGAGGCAATAGCCCCCAGACGCTTTCGATCCTGCCAGTACCGTTCGGCATCCTTTTCATCACGGGCAATGAAGATAAATGTATTCTGGTACGGTGACAGCAGGTGTTTTAAACGGGCCATGCCGTTCTCAGCCTGTTCCGGCGTGTGGGCAACGATATCGATCAGGAGGACTGCTTTCGGGGTCTCCCGTTTCGCAGCCTTAACCTTATAGTTGATGGCTCGGACATACTCCTCGTCAAAATGCTCCAGTGCAAACAATGCTTCTTCACCCTGGTTGATGAATTCTCTGGAGATATCGACAATCACGCGTCCCGCCTCATCGAAGCTGTCGCCGAAAAACTCCAGGCAGCAGGTTTTCTTCTGCGGATAGGCCTGATGCAGTACGAATCGGGCAGAGGTAATCACACCGTCCGTTCCCTCTTTCTGCAGTCCTGGCACTCCGTTCAGGTATTTGTTGGTGATATCTTTCCAGAGCCCTTTCTTCCTGACCTCGTCACCCCTGAGGGTGATGATCCGGATTTGCTCTCCCTGGCTGTCACAGACTTCAAAGACGACTTCATCCTCCGGGAGAATTTTACGCCAGGGATGGTTCAGGCGGCGAATCTCCAGCATCTTTCCTTCCGGCGAGGCCATTCGGAATGAGAGGATGTTGTCGATGGCTGTTCCCCACAGGACGGCTGTTTTACCCCCGGCGTTTTCGGCTATGTTTCCGCCGATGGTGCAGGCCCAAGAGCTGGTTGGATCTGTCGCGAAGACAAGATCGTTATCCCTGGCATACTGCATGGCGTCCCCTGTTATCACACCGGCTTCCAACTCGATGACCGGCTTCTCTTCACGCCCCCCTGTTTCGGTTGTGACCATGACCGAGCCTAATCCTTGGATCCTGTTTAGTTTTTCCAGGTTAATCATCACCACATGCTCAGCTACCGGCACTGCACCACCTGTCAACCCGGTTCCAGCACCCCTCGGGATAACACCCAACTGCATCTCCCGGAGTGTTGACAGCAACAGGGGGACCTGCTCCTCGTCTGTTGGTCTGGCAACCGCCAGCGGCAGGTGTAGTCGCCAGTCAGTGGCATCAGTGGCATGGGATATCAGGGAAAGGGGATCGAAAAATACGTTCTCCCTGCCAATTACGCCGCCCAAACGGCTGCGAAGCTTATCGCGGGTGGATGACACAAATGCCAGCTTCTCTTCAAAGGAACGGTAGGCGATGCGACATTTCTCGATGATTTGCAGCACCTTATCGTTTCCATCTGCCTTGCTCTCGATAATACCCAGATCGCTCAAAAGCCCCTTTAGGAATTCACGCTGCTTCTTCCTGGAATCTAAAAGGTCCTGGAAGAGAAAGGGGTTGCGATAGAGAATGAACAGATCGCCGATAAACCGCATCAGAAGTTTTGCGGATCGACCGGTGACTCTCTGAGAACGGAGGTTTCCCAGGATGTGCCATGCATCGATCCCCAGTACGAGGGTTACGATCTTCTGGTCGTCTGCAGATGTATAGTTAAAGGGGATTTCTCGAAAGCTCTGGTCGTTCATCAGGCGGATTCAGGTTTTTTTCGTTGGGTTAAAAGGGCTGTTAATTCAATTTTTCCAGTGCCAGCTTGCTGAGGATTTGGACGTTGTTGCGGTAGTGATTGAGAACCAGGTCGTCCGAGTCGCCCATGACCCCTTCCAGGTACCGGCGGTAAACACCCTGGGAAATTGCTGCCAGACGCCAGTATGACAGTGCCCGGTAGTAGTTGATGTTTGTAAGATCTCTCCCGGTGTGTTTGACGTAGTAGGCGATCAGGTCATCGCGGGAAGAAAAACCTGCCACGGAACTGGTGGCGTCATCCCTGTCACTCGTTTCAATCTCACCCGCTTCATACCACCAGTTCAACAGGTAGCCCAGGTCTGCCAGTGGATCACCAAGGGTGCAGAGTTCCCAGTCGAGAATGGCAGCCACTCGGTATTTGTTGACCATCAGGTTGCCGAAGCGGTAATCCCCGTGCGCGATGGTGGCACCGACCTGTTCCGGGATGTTATCCTGCAGCAGCCTGCCGACCTCTTCCATCTCTGGGATCTCCTCGGTCTTGGAATTGGCATATTGTTTGGTCCATCGCCGTACCTGACGGGCGACATAATCCTCCTTTTTTCCCAGATCACCCAGACCTACCACATCGGGATCGATGCGATGCAGGCGAACCAGGGTATCAATCACATCTGTGCACAATGGCTTCCGCTCTGCTGCTGGAACATTCTCCCCTTGTACAGAGCTGGAGTAGACCTGCCCCTCGACAAACTGCATTATGTAGAAATCAGCCTCGTTCACTGATCGATCCAGGCAGAGGCCCAGGGCGGGCGCTACCGGTATGTCTGTTGGCCCCAGGGAAGAGATAATTTTATGTTCCCTTCCCATATTGTGTGCACTCTCCAGCACATGCCCCATTGGCGGCCGGCGTAGTACGTAAACATTCCCGGAAGCGTCCGCTACCCGGTAGGTCAGGTTTGAACGGCCACCTGTAATAAGGGAAAAGGTCAGGGGCGGCACCACTCCAGTGATATTTTCCCTGAACCAGGCCGTAACGTTCTCCACATGAATTCCTTCAACACTTTTTGTTCCCATTTGTCTCCATTTTATTTCATCAGGATTTTTTCAGTGGCCTTGGCTGCTTCCTCTGGAGTCACTTCTGGCCGTTTTGGTATGTTAATCCCTTTGGCACAGGCAGGTCGGGACGCCATCAGGTCGATCCAGCGGGTCAGGTTGTCCAGCCCCTCAACGTCAACACCGGACCATTTATAAATATGGACCCAGGACCAGTTGGCAATGTCAGCGATGCTGTAGTCGTCGCAGAGGTATTCCCGATCAGCAAGCTGGCTGTCCAGGACAGTAAAAAGTCTCCGGGATTCGTTCTGGTAGCGATCAATCACCGATTGGATCTTCTCAGGAAAATAACGGTAAAACACGTTGGCCTGTCCCTGCATGGGGCCGACACCTCCCATCTGGAACATGAGCCACTGGATGACCTGTGACCGCTTTTTCATGTCTGTCGGCAGCAACTGCCCGGTTTTTTCCGCCAGGTAGATCAGGATCGCTCCGGACTCAAATATGGCAAAGTTCCCCTCGTCTCTATCCACAATCGCAGGAATTCGACCATTGGGATTGATCTTGAGAAAGTCGGGTTTTTTCTGGTCCCCCTCTATCAGGTCGAGTTTGATGATTTTATAAGGCAGCTTCATCTCTTCCAACGCAATGGAAACTTTCCAGCCGTTTGGTGTCGGTGCGGTGTACAAATCAATCATTACTCCTCCTCTGAATGGGTGCCGTAAGAGCAGAATTTAGCTGATCTCAGCATGATAAATGGATTTGATTGAAAATCTTCGTTCAGGCATCCTTTGAGAGTTGGTCAGCCTCTCCCAACTGATGGTTGATAAAGCGCGCCGCCATGAACAAGTAATCGGAAAGTCGGTTGATAAAGACACTGATCTGTCGAAATTGCTCTTCGTCGATTCCTGAATCCGGTTGAGTGATCAGTTTTAAAATCCGTCTCTCTGCCCGCCGGCAGACAGTTCGGGCAACATGGGCCTGCGATGCAGGCAGACTGCCACCCGGAATGATAAACCCTTTTAATTCGGGAACCTGCTCCTGCATGGTATCGATGGAGTGTTCCAGAAATTCAATCCGGTCTTCTCCGATTTTCTCCAGGTATGCAATAGAACTTGAATCAGCTGTGGTTGCCATCCAGGAAGCGATGTGAAACAGGGTCTTTTGAATCTGCCTGATATCAGCAGCCAACCCGGATAACACGTCCGGCAGGGAAGCTGCCAGCAGCCCTAGATTGGAGTTGAGTTCATCCACGTTACCGTACGCCTCCACTCGGTCATGGCTTTTCTCGATCCTCTCACCACTGAAGAGACTTGTTTTGCCCTTGTCTCCGGTGCCTGTGTAGATTTTCATATCACTGCCCTATTCGGTTGACAATTGGCGGTTTGAAGCAGAACCGCACAGGTGAGTTTGTCTTCAGGGCTCCATTATAGAGAACTGGTCGGAAAAAATCATCCCGATTTATGAGAATTGTCTGTTGCCATATCCTTGGATTCGGGGTACAAAACGTCTGCCGGCGTTATTGTCCGATTGAAATCTTCCCCCTTTGATTTTTTCTCATCATTCAATCGTTCTACTGCCTTGTACTCAAAACCAACATGGATTATCATAGAGGAAGAACAACTAAATGACCTGCCATCAATCACGGAAAAGTGAAAATCAATGAAGTTAAATAAGATCTCTCTTTGTCTTCTTGTGTTTATTTTCTTCTGGACAGTGCCCCTTCAAGCGGTTGCCGATACCCGGATTCTGTTTCTGGGGGACTCCATCACGGCCGGATACGGTATTGAAAAGGAAAAGGCCTACCCGGCATTGGTCGGTACGGCCATGGTGGAAAAGGGGTTTAACGATATACGGATTATAAATGCCGGTATCAGCGGGTCCACTTCTGCCAGTGCCATATCGCGTCTGAAATGGTACAGCCGGATTCAACCCCATGTTCTGGTGCTTGCCCTCGGTGGTAACGACGGCTTGCGGGGGATTTCGGTCGAGAGTATGAAATCGAACCTGGAAAAGACCATTCAGTTCGCCCTGTCAAAGGGGATGAAGGTTATCCTGGCCGGGATGCAGATGCCTCCCAATTATGGAGAGCGGTATACAACCGATTTCAGGAAGGTCTACCGTGTTCTGGCTTCCAGTTACCCCATTACCTTTATGCCGTTTCTGCTTGAGGATGTCGGCGGCAGGCCTGAATTGAACTTGCCAGACGGAATCCACCCAACACCTGAAGGACATCGCCTTATTGCTGCGAATATCTTACCATACCTACTGGAGAATCTATGATCCTGACCGTTGAGGATATCAACAAATCTTATCCACAAGCCGATTCCGGACGCCTGAGCGTGATCAATCATATCAGTTTTGATGTCAGTCGGGGCGAGACCGTGGCCATTACGGGCCAATCCGGCAGCGGAAAAACGACTTTACTTTCGCTGCTGGCAGGCCTGGAATCTCCTGATTCGGGAAAGATCATCCTGGAGGGAGTAGATATGAACGGCATGAACGAAGATAAGCTGGCAAAATTCAGGGCCCGCAACATCGGGATTATTTTCCAGCAGTTTCACCTGATGCCGCATTTAACAGCGGCGGAGAACATCAGCCTGCCCCTGGAAATATTGAAAAGTGATGAGATCGCCCAAAAAACGGACCGTGTTCTGGAACAGGTCGGGCTGACGGACCGGCGGGATCATCTTCCCAGCCGGCTCAGCGGTGGGGAGTGTCAGCGTGTGGCCATTGCTCGGGCCCTGGCGGTCAAGCCAGCAATACTGCTGGCAGACGAACCAACTGGTAATCTGGATAACCGCACCGGCAGACAGGTGGTTGACCTGCTCTTCGATCTGGTGCACTCCATCAACATGACATTAATTATGGTGACACATAACATGGATCTGGCGGCCCTCTGTCAGAGGCAGATTCTCATTGAAGAAGGGGCCATCCAATGAACATCTGGATTCGGCTGGCACTGAAGGAGCTCTTCAACAACAAACGTTTCAGCCTGTTTTTCATCCTTAACCTCTCCATTGGGCTGGTTGGCTTCATTGCGCTGAATTCGTTTAACTACTCCCTGCACACTCATTTTCAGAGGAACCTGCGGGACATGATGACGGCGGATTTCATCCTCCGTTCGTCACGGGCGTTAAATCCCGAGGAGTCTGCTATGCTGGATGATGCGCTGGGGAAAGGGTTCCGGCGATCCAGCCAGATCCGGTTTTTCTCAATGGTCTCAGGAGCCTCCCAGTCGAGGCTGGCTGAGATCATTGCCATGGATGAGCACTACCCGCTGTACGGCAGAATTGTGCTCGCAAATAAAGGGATCAGCAGGCCCGAAGTCGTTCGGAAGGGGCTGAAAACGAAAGCCGGGGTTTGGATCTCCCAGGATGTCGGTCTCAACATGGGCCTGAAGATTGGCTCCGAGGTTCGGATCGGGAAAAAGAGCTTCCGGGTTGATGACTATATTACCGAAGACCCGGACAGCACGGTCACCAGTATTGAATTCGCCCCCCGCTTTTATATCAGTCATGATCAGATTGAAGGGACAGGACTCATACAATTTGGCAGCCGTATCAATTTTCTGGATTTTTTTCGCTATCCGACCGGGACAGACATTAAAAGCATCACAGAACCACTGAAGGAGGATTTGAAGAGGTTCTATGGTGGTGCTTCGGAAATTACCATTTATGACAGTGGGGGTGTCAACAGGCGCCTTGGGAAGATTATCAATAATTTCACCGGTTACATGGGGCTGGTCGGGATCGTGGCCCTGTTCCTGGCGGGTATCGGCACCGCCTACCTCTTCAGGAGTTATCTCAATCGAAACCTGAAGGAGATTGCCATTCTGATGAGCCTTGGCGCTACTCGGCCGGAGGCCTATTTCCTTTTTCTGACACAGATTGTCATTCTAGGAGTTGTCTCGTCGCTGTTGGCCATCTCTCTCTCAACGATTCTACTGCCCTTTTTCCCGGTTATTCTCAGAAATGTGGTGCCACCGGACCTGGTGGTGGCAACTGACCAGAGCAGCCTGCTGCTGGCTCTGGTCTTGGGGACACTGGGCAGTATTGTTTTCTGCCTGCCGGTTATCAGCCGGATACATCACCTCAAACCGCTGACGTTGCTGCAGGGTAACAGTGGCAACAGGTCAGGCGGGTTCAAAAACGGGCTGTTGCAGCTCAGCAGTGCGGTTCCTGCCCTCCTTCTGTTCTGGGGACTTTCCACTTTCCAGACCCGGTCGCTGGAGCGGGGGTCTATTTTTCTGGGCGGTTTTCTGGGCGTGATGACCATCATTGCCGGAATAGGCTGGCTGCTGTTCAGGGGTTACCAACAGCTGTCTCTTACTTCCAACCCCTTGCGCAAGATTGCTTTTCGCAACCTGTATCGTAACAAGTTTTCGTCACTCTCCTGTTTTTTAACCATTGCTATGGGAGCGTTTCTGATCAACCTGATTCCCCAGTTGCGAAACGGGATGCAGGAAGAGATTCGCAGACCTGATGGATTGAGAATTCCGGGCTTTCTACTGTTCGATATCCAACCGGAGCAGCTAAGCCCCTTAACACAGTTTATCGGTGACAAAGGATATCGCCTGACCAATATCTCTCCCATTATTCGGGGACGGATTACCACCATCAACGGGCAGGACTTCAAGGAGTGGACCCGCCAGCACCAGGATCCGGAAAGGCAGCAGGAGAACAACGAATATCGACGCCGGGAGTTTAATGTTTCCTATCGTTCACAGCTTGGAGTGGCTGAAACCATTGTAGAGGGCAGCGACTTTACCAAACGGACCTACGATTTCGACAGTGGAGAGCCGGTTGAGATCTCCATCGCGGAAGGGTTTGCTAAATGGCGGCATGTCAAGGTGGGGGATCGACTCGATTTTGACATACAGGGGATTCCGATTGCGGGCAGGGTGATTAACCTGAGAAAGGTTCGCTGGAACAGCTTTCAACCGAACTTCTATATTCTGTTTCAACCCGGTGTGCTGGAGGAGGCCCCCGCAACTTTCCTGGCCTCGATTTCCGGCATTGCACCTGAAAACCGTATGGTGTTGCAGAACGCTATTGTGGAGGCCTATCCCAACGTCTCCATGATCAACATCTCACAAACCATCCAGAAAATCCTGGGTATTACTGACAGGCTTTCGTTTGCCATCAACTTCATGGCTTATCTTTCCATACTTGCCGGATTGGTGGTGCTTTACTCCATTGCACGTTATGAGGCGCAGAGACGCTGTTGGGAAATAAATCTACTGAAGGTCCTGGGAGCGGGCTTTGGGGATATTCGGGCCATTATTCTGATTGAGTTTGGTGA
>JAOZRE010000166.1 GCA_029940215.1 bacterium
GGTGTGACTTCATTGGGATTTCAGATGAAGGATCTGGGACCGGGAAAGTTGAATGTCAACTATGAATCGATTGACTTTAAAGATACAAACGAGGCAACTGGTACGGCTGCAACAATGCTTGCAAATCTGGATATGACAAAAAAGGTAACCAATATGTCTCTGTTCTACTCAATCGACGTATCGCCTGGGATTGGATACCAGATCGTTTATGACACCAAGGCGACTACACCGGATGGTGGCGACACGACGACTAAAACCTATATGGGTGTCGGTCTATATGGTAAGTTCTAAATCTCTCACCTATATGGCGGTCTGATTGCCCTGTGGCTTTCTGACCGGCCCCTTCGTTTAAAAACGGCGTTCAGGGCATTCCTGCCTTTGAGCGCCGTCATGCCTTTTATTCCTTATTTCAAATCATTGCATCTCTCAGGTAGTTCGAAGTGTAAACCCGATTGGTTTCGGGTTTGAATGTCATAAAAAAGGGATATCCTGATTGGACCATAAACAGTATTCTATCTATTGGACAGGAGCGCTTAATAATAACGGCAGGATTGGTTTGGGGTAGTGATATGACATTTTGTGATTTAGGGATATCGCCGGGACTTGAGAAGGCGCTGGCCGTTGAGGGGATTACTGAACCCACAGCTGTGCAGGTTCAATCGGCGGAGGTTCTTTTCTCGGGCAGTGATGCCTTTATCAGTTCCGAAACCGGTACCGGAAAAACCCTGGCCTATCTCCTGCCCCTGCTCTCCAAGGTGGATCTGTCGGTGGTTGGGCTTCAGGTGATGATTATCACGCCGACCCATGAACTGGCGTTGCAGGTTCAGCAGCAAATTCAAAGGCTAATACAGCATTCCGGACTGGAGTTGCGCTCTCTGGTCCTGATTGGCGAAACGCCCATTAAGCGGCAGGTTGAAAAACTGAAGAAAAAACCCCGGGTGGTGATCGGCTCCCCTGGGCGCATGCTGGATTTAATCAAGATGAAGCGGTTGAAGGTTCATACCGTCAAAAGTATCGTGATGGATGAACTTGACCGTTTGCTGGTCGGAGCATCCCTGGAGTCGGTCCGGGCGATTATCAAAGCAACTCAGAGGGATCGGCAGCTGATTTTTGTGTCCGCCACTGAGCAGAAAGCACTTGTTCAGGAGGCGGAATCTCTGGCCAGGGATCTTGTGAAGGTTAACGTCAAGAACAGCCGGGTCAATCCGGATATCGATCATCTCTATTTTGTTGTGGAGGAACGAAAGAAAAATGACCTCCTGCGCCGCTTGATCCATGCCATGAAACCTGAGCGGGCTATCGTTTTTGTTCATCGAAACGAAACCGTCGAAGTCCTGACAAATAAACTGGAACATCACCACCTGAAGGTCTCCCAGATCAGTAAAGCGTGTGGGAAGCTTGAACGGAAAAAGGCCCTTGACGATTTTCGTCGGGGAGTGTCAAGCGTGTTGATTTCTTCAGATATCTCGTCCCGCGGATTGGATATAAAAGGGGTTTCCCATGTTTTCAATCTGGATATCCCCACTAAAAGTGAGGATTATACCCATCGGACTGGCAGAACCGGCAGGGCTGGAGCGAATGGCTGCGCTGTTTCCCTGGTGGCACAGCAACAGGTCCGGCTCATTCAAAAACATGCCCATCACCTGAAAATTGAGATCAAAGAAGGGGTTTTAAAGGATGGGATGGTGGTCGATCCTGTTATCCCTCAGTCTTGACCGCAATCAGCCTGGAATCTTCAAGAGCCTCGTCCCGGTAGGGAACCGCTGCCTGGTACCCTTTGTCCCGCTGCATTTCGATGAAGGCATCGATGGAGGGGTATTCGGCCACGAAAAACTCGTCCCACTCCTCGAATCCGATCACGGTCATCAGAGCGTCTCCCCCCTTCGTCATCTCACCACCGATACGGTCAAAAGAGGGTTGCAGACCTTTAATGTACTTGTCATAGGCCTCCCTGCCACCTTTCTTTTTGAATTTCAACAGGTTGATCATCATTATGGGGCCCTTGTACTCCTGGGCCATCAACTCCTTAAACTGATCACGGGTGGGGTTAATGTAGTTTTCCATGTTATATTTTAGTTGATTAGGTTTCACTGATCCGGCACATTTGCTCTTTTACATTCGTTATACCGTGCTTGACAACTTACCACCCTTTTGTAACATGGTGGTGTAGAAATTAGAACGATAAAATACTGATTTTCCCGAGAGGATCAGGGAACCGGAACCAAAAATTGAAGAGGTATGGGTATGACTGAAGCAACAAAAGAGACAACAACGCCCTTGCTTGTGACACAAGAGGGAGCGGTAACAACAATCACCATCAATGATGCTCCCTGGAACCGGATGGGCATGGATTTCATGGATGAACTGGAAAAGCTGGTGGATGAGTTGGGTGCTGACCCATCGGTAAGGGCTGTTGTCATCACCGGAGCGGGGGACGATCATTTCTCTGTGGGCATGAACCTGAAACAAATGGCGGGCACGATTAACAGCAGGGGCGATATGGAAGCGGTGCTGGATCAGCGGCTTCGTGTTCTGAATGCCATTGAAAACATGGATAAACCATGGATTGCGACCCTTTTTGGCTATTGTCTGGGTGGCGGACTGGAGCTGCCCCTGGCCTGCCACTTCCGGTTCGCAGCAGCCGAAGGGGCGAAAATCGGCCTGCCCGAACTGGACATCGGTTCTGTACCCGCCTGGGGAGGGACTGCCCGACTGACCCGCTGTGTCGGCCGCATGCATACCCTGGACATGGTGCTCCGGGCCAAACACATCTCCGGCCCGGAAGCCCTGCGGATTGGACTGGTCAATGAGGTCTGGCCCATGGCCGAACTCAAGCAGAGAGCCGATGAACTGGCCCACCAGCTGAGTGCAATGCCCACCGGGTCTGTGTCCAGTGTGCTGAAATGCGTAGTGGGGGCAGGGGAGCGCTCCCTCCAGGATGGCATTTACGAAGAACGACAAGCGGTCTTGCTGAATCGGGGCTCGAAAGACCAGCTCGAAGGCATGATGGCATTTATCGAAAAACGAAAACCGGTTTTTAATCAGTGACAATCAGGGTACATTATTCCTAATATGATATGTATAACGTCTACCCTGATTATCCCTTACCGGGTCTATTTTCGCTCAACGTTCAACCATGAAAAAAAGCAGTCCGTTTACCATCTTCCAGAACAGCCAGTACACTTGGCTGTTCGCCAGTAATATTTCCTTTTTCTTCGCCATGCAGGCCCAGTTTGCGCTGAGGGCCTGGCTGGCGTTCAAGATGACGGACAGTGAATTTTCCCTTGGTCTGATGATCTTTGCCATAGCCGTACCCATGTTTTTTCTGAGTCCTTTTGGCGGGGTGATGGCGGACAGGGTTAATCGTCGCAACCTGATCATGGCAGGACAGTTTGTCGCCTTTGCGATGGATCTGGTTATTTTGACTCTCCTGTTTACAGATAACCTGGAGTACTGGCACCTTCTCTCATCTTCCGCAGTCCTGGGCTGTGCGTTTCCCTTTATCATGCCGGCTCGAAATGCCATCGTTGTCAATGTTGCTGGGAAATCCAGATTGGAACACGCCATGGCCATTAATATGGGCGGCGTCAATATCGCGAGGTTTCTGGGTCCTGCGATTGCAGCTTTTCTGATCGATTTTACAGGGCCGAGCCATGCATACCTGATGGGTGTCTCCCTGTTTGGCGTTGGCCTGCTGTTGATGACACGGGTGAACAGCTCAGTCTCAAGCAGTGGTGGGAACGCACTTTCCCCAGTGAAGAGTGTCATGGAAGGGGCGATGTATATGAAGAAGAATCGGCTGGTTTTGATGCTGCTTCTTTTCGGGCTTATTCCAATGTTTCTGGCGATGCCCTTCCAGAATCTGCTGGTGGTTTTCGCAGAAAAAGTGTGGCAGGCAGGCCCTCGTGGATTCGGGTATTTGAGCGCTGCCTTTGGGTTAGGGGGAGTGATCGGCTCTTTCTGGGTGGCGATGATTCGCAACACCTATAAAAGGATCAGGAGAATGATGGTCTCCTGTCTTGCTTTTGGTGTGTTCTTGTTTTTCTTTTCGATCAGCCCCTATTTCTGGCTGGGCCTGGTGCTGGTTTTTGTGGCCAATGCCGGATTGAATGTATTCAACACCCTCAACAATACTGCAATCCAACTGCTGATTCCGGACCAGGTCCGGGGCAGGATCTCGAGTTTTCTGATGATGTCCTTCTCTCTACCGCTGCTGGGAACCCTGCCCGTCTCTGCTGTTGCGGAGGCGTATGGGGCCCCGTTTGCTGTCGCTCTGGCTTCTGTCCTGGTCATCCTGATCTGCCTGCTCTTTTATATCTTCAGTCGGGATTTGCGTCATATGGACGAGAGTGTCAAGAATGCCCGGGAACTGGTTTGACCGAAACGCTGGATCCGCTGTGCAATCACCAGATCCTTCTGGCAAATAACCATGTATCGGTTTTCAACCCTGTCGAATGAGTGACCTTTTTTACCACCTATTGGGGTAGGTTGAGAGGCTGTTATCCCTCTTCTTTGATCTCTTTCCACAAGTAGCGCAGAGCATAGAGGGCCGGCAGGTAGTACAATAGTGTGAACATTGCTATTGCCCGGGGTGTGCTGGACCAGATTCCAAATTGGATCCCCACTGGTAAATCCCACAGGTCCGTGATGAGGCGAATCAGGATCAGGATAAACAGCATGCTTCTGTTTCTGAGCACGAACGCCAGGATAAACGCAAGACCAACCGCAATATTCCGCGCAGCATATATAAAGGCTGGTCCTGTTCCACCCACCGCATCACTAAACCCCATTTTAGAGGGGTTAAAAATGGCAATGTACGGCCCGATAAACATGGGCAGGGTTTCAATCACAATAATGATGATCAGCCAGATCGGCAGCGATTTTTTCATATCTGCTCTCCTTTATTGAATAGGGTTTGCCCGGTCTGTTCTCTAATAACACTTTTGCTGGCAAGGCACAATATCTCCAGCACCCAGGCAGTATTTACAGCGGCAGTTCAATGACCACTTCTGTGCCTTCGTTTTCAGTACTACTGATTTGAATGGTTCCCTTGTGGGCCGTAACGATCTTCCTGCAGATACTCAGCCCCAGGCCATGGCCGTCAATCTTGGAGGATCGTGACTTATCCACACGGTAAAACGGCTCAAAGAGGAAGGGAATGTCCTCTGCGGGAATTCCCGGGCCGTGGTCCCGAATGCGGATTTGTACCTTATTTTTCGTTTTTTCCGCCACCAGACTAACCGGCTGCGATTGATGGGCAGAGTATTTCAGCGCGTTATCCACCAGGTTATTGATCACGATCCGAATCTCATCCGGATCGATGGTGACCACCAGTTTTGTCAGGGATGAAACCACTACAATCCCCGGTTCCCGACGTTTTATCTGCTTGGCGATTGTGCGGAGCAGTCCCAGAATATCAGTGGGCTCTGCTTTTAAATCCATATCGATACGATCCAGACGTGACGACTCCAGCAAACTGGACAGCATGTCATTCATCTCTGCAATATCGGCTTCCAGTTCGTTTTTTTCCTGGCTGTCGGGCATCACAGCCAGGGACAGCCGCATGCGGGTCAACGGGGAGCGCAATTCGTGACTCACATCCTGCAACAGCTGCTTTCGACTCTGCATCATCTCTTCAATCTGCCGGCTCATCTGGTTAAACTGCCTGGATATATCGCCCAGCTCATCCGTTCTTTCACCTGGCAACTGATGTCCGATCTGGCCGCTGCTGACCAGTGTCAACCCTTCGGATAGCTGCCTCAGCGGTTTGATTTGCCACCTGAAAAACAGCAGCGACAGGAAAAAAACCAGCAGGATACGCAGTGCCAGAACCATAAAATCATCTGTGTGGTCGCTGGGTTCTCCAAATCCCCTATTTATTCTCACCAGAAAAAGGTCTGCCTGCTTCTTAACCAGGAAGTATTTTATTGAATGATAACTAACAACCCGCACACCGAACTTTTTTTTGAAGGGTTTGTATTTGAGGCCGGTAAGTGGTGGCAGTTCCTCGGAAGTGGTCCAGTTCACACCGGGTCCTTCGTAGCGGATGGTTATCCCACCGTTCGTCTTAACCGCCAGGGCATTTTCAAGCTGAGGTGGATCACCCAGTTGCTGTATGGCACTATTGACCAGAAATGGCATCCATCGTCCGCTACTCCTTACCGTACTCTGAACGACAGCTTCAACGAAGAGAAAAACGCTGAAGATGATCAGAGTGGCGCCAATCGCAAAAAAAACAACCCATTTGCTGAACAGGGACCGCAGTGACAGGATTCGTTTGATTTGTGTCCAGTTCATGCGGGCTTCCCCAGAAAAAGATACCCTGTGCCCCTGATGGTTTTCAGGTACCGGGGGCTTTTTGAATCGTCGTAAAGTTTATGGCGCAGCTTGTGAACCAGGACATCGACGGAACGGTTATACGACTCCCACTCAATCCCGGCGATGGTCTCCATGATCAGATCCCGATTCAGGACCTTTCCGGCATTCTGGACAAAGAGTTTCAGAAGTTCAAATTCGGTTGATGTCAGCTCAACCGGTGCACCGTCCAACAGAACCTGGTGTTTCTCAAGATCAACCTGCAGACCATCAAAGACCAGGGTGGTGACCGCTGGTTGTTCCTCCCTGCTCCGGCGGAGGACGGACCGAATGCGGGCAACCAGTTCGCGGGGTTCGAAGGGTTTTGGCAGATAGTCATCTGCCCCGATCTCCAATCCTACTACACGGTCTGTTGTCTCCCCACGTGCCGAAAGGATGATGACGGGTATGTCAGACGTTTTTCGGATCTCCTTGCAGACCTCAAAGCCTGTCATATCCGGCAACATCACATCCAGAATGATCAGATGCGGTTTTGAATCGTTGAAAATCTGCAGCCCCTTTGCCGGATGGGTGGCGGTTAGAACATCATAGCCGAATCCCTCCAGATAGGCCTGTAACCGCTTAATCAGCTGTTCGTCATCGTCTATAATCAGGATGTTCTGCTTCATATTTACCTGCTTTGTGCGTAAGGAATGTCTAAAAATGAAAATGATCCGTATCCAGAATCCGTTTTGACGGATTATTTGAGCTATAACAGGTTTTCAGCGGTTCCATGGTTGTAACCATATGGTCCTGTTTGCAACATGTTGTTTCTATACAGTACCTGTTCTATGGCAAAAAGGGTATCCCCAATCCAAGACGATCGTTAAATTAGTTTTCCCAGGGTGTGTGAATTTTATGACAGCCTATTCCACTGCTGTAAGAGGCCGAATGGCACTGAGGATCGGGCAGGGGAACCGGCAGAATCCATCATGGATATCTACCGGTCAATTGGATGTCAGCCCGTCCGGCCGGGCCATTCTCGCAGACTCATCCGGAGGGATATCCGGTTAGAATTTCCCGTAGAAACCGGCTGCCACATATGATGCAGTTGTATCATCAGCAGCTTCTGCTGCATCCCATTTTGTTGCATTCATGGTATACAATGCCTGAACACCGATGGACTTGCTGGTCGGAATATCATAAACCACACTGGTGATGGCATTCTCCTTGATATCAACACCCGGTGCTGCAGCAAGTGCGTCATCGGCGCTGATTGTCTCCATGCTGTATGTCAGGATGAGGTTACCAGGACCCAGTTTGTTCAGGGATGCCTGAACCGACATGGCTGTCTTGTCAATGGCATCATCGGATGTGACCTGATGGCTCAAAGCAGAGTAGTCCAGTGCAACGCCAAAACTGCCAAACGCTGTTTTCACAGCAACATTCATGGCAGTGCTTGTCAGTGAATCAGGCGCTGCATCCAGATAGTTGTCTACTGTTTCGCTGGTATAACCGGCTTTATAGGCAACACCTGCTGCAGTGCCATATACACCGACCTGCATGGTTTGACCGAACTCAACGCCGGTAGCTGCAACAGCAGCCTTATCATAAAGGGTTGCGGCGATGTTTAACTGTGGAGAGACCTTATAGGTCACCAGCAGACCTTCACTTTCCGCATATCCCGCATAGAGCAGCGCGTTAGCTGAACTGATGGGGACCTGTGTGGTGGCAATGCCCTGGTTGAAGGTAAAAGGAACAGTCGTGGGAAGGGTCACCGTACCCAGTACCACTTCCAGATTGGCTGTTTTGTAGCCCATTCTGATAATCGCCTCATTAAACTCCTGGTTGGCGATGGCTGCGCCTGGGGCATCCTTCTCTTCCCGTGCTTCAATCTGATAGAACATATAGAAGGAATCCTTAAATCCCATGAAATTCAGGTGGGCTTCCCCCGTCGTGTCCAATTTGGACTTTTCACCTTCAACACCGGAGTCATACAGGCCCATGTAAATGGCTGCATCCCCTGAAACAGTCATTTTTTGCTGGGCGGAACCAGAAACCGCCAATCCAACACCCGCCCGGTTTTCGTCACCAGATTTGCTGTCGGTTTAAATGAGAAATCCCGGCTGATGGTCATGGTCCTCAAACATATAGTTGATGGCAGATCCGTCAGCCGCTATGAATTGAAACTGCAAAAAAAGGAGAGTTTTTAAAAACAGTTTAAGTCTCAGCCTGCTGCAGGATCTGCTTTTTTATCGATTTTACCGTTACTTCGGACAAATCATGTGTTGATTGTAGGCAGGCGGGCGGGCTAAATCATTACCTGCCGGTTAAGAAATGTTAAAAAAACAACTGTTAAAGGCCAATTGTTTACGGGAGGTTATGGATTGTTAAGAAATGTTAAGCAGCGATAACAGTGGCGCCCCGCAGAATTGCCCCTGACTGTGGGCTGCGACGTTGGATAGCTTACTTTCTCACCGTTATGAGCCTCCTTCAGAATATCACCAGCGACATCTCCTGATGAATAATTCATTACACTATTTAACCTGCGAATAAAGATTTTTACATTCCCTGATCCTATTCTGGAATTGTGTTGTTCAAAAAAGTGTTTCTCCTGACGAGCAACCATCGATTTTGAACCACACGATTTATTTTGAAGTGAACATGAATCAAATGAACCCGATTTTATAAATCGGGGACAAATAAAAAATCAATGGAGATTAAGATGAAAAAGGTAACAGGAATGATCGTATCAGCCGCTTTACTGCTTGCTGCACAAACCTCAATGGCCTATGACGGCCAGGTTCGCCTGAATGGGTTTTCAAATGAAGCAGAAGCGCTCAATGCAGGGAAACAGGTGGTTCAACAGATCGTGGAGGGCAGTCACCAAATCGCATTCAATGAGCTGGCCAATAACTGTGTGATTCCCTTTGCGACAGATAAGCAGGTAACAGACGTCCGGATCGAAAAGGTGTGGGAAAACGGTGAGGAGGGACTTGCAAAAACCTTTAAAACAATCGTCAACTATCGGTACGACTGTGAAGATATTGTGATACCGTAAACGTGTTGATAGCTGAATTGTATCAGGATCATCGGGCATTTTAAGCCGTCCCGGGTGAAAGTATTTTCCCGGGGCGACTGTAGTTCCGAAACTCCTCAATTCAAAGTGCTCTCTTTTTCCCTGATGTAAATCACAACTTCTGCTGCTGTTTGAATCCCAAGCAGCTCCTCCCTGAAACTGGCGTCCTTGACCAGACGGGCAATTCGCGCACAGATCTTTAAATGAGTGGCGCCTG
>JAOZRE010000167.1 GCA_029940215.1 bacterium
GACCTGTCAAACGCCAGGCTGCAGCTGTCCTATACGGAAGTCAAGGCCCCATTCGATATCCAGATCGCATCGGTAAATAATAAAAGCTCAGAGTTTGTCCAGAAGGGGCAGACCATTTTCATCGCCAACGACACCTCCGCTGTTGAAATTGAAGCCCAATTCATTCCAGGTTCGGCCAGACCAGTTTTCCTCTCCCTGAAAGAACGGTTGAGGGATATCGACCTTAACTCTCCGACTGTCAGCCAGGACCTTGGTATTTCCGCCATTGTCAGAATTCCTGGAGACACATTGGGTCGTCATTCCTGGCCGGCCGAGCTCAATCGATTCAGTGACGCCATGGACATCGAAACCAGAACCATGGGGATGATTTTCATTGTGAAAAATGATACAGCACTCAACCCGGGCAGCCAGCAGAGACCCATCTTCAACGGTATGTACTGTGAAGTTGAGCTGAGGGGGAAAACTATGGAAGATGCCTTGGTCATTCCGCGATCTGCAATTCATCCGGGAAATATTGTCTACCTGATGACTTCCGATAAAAAGCTGGAGAAACGGACCATAAGGCCAGGGTTTTCAATCGAAAACATCACAGTGCCCCGCGAAGGATTGAAAGCCGGTGAAACGATCATTCTTTCAGATGTTATTCCAGCCGTTTCCGGGATGACTGTTGATCCAGTCGATGACACAAAGGCGTTTGAGACAGTTAAGCGCGAAGCGATGGGGGTCCGGAAATGATTCGATTTTTTTCCGGTCATCCCACGGCAGCCAACCTGTTGATGATTGTATTTATCGCCATGGGAATCATTGCCCTGCCCGAACTCAAAAGAGAATCATTCCCTGAATTTGCCGCCAGCAAGATACAAGTCCGCGTTACATACCCAGGGGCCTCGGCTGAAGAGGTTGAGGAGGCAATCATTCAACGTCTGGAGGATGCCCTGAATGGTGTTGAAAATGTGAATAGAACAACTGCGCAAGCCATAGAAGGGGTTGGAATACTGACTCTTGAAATGGACGAAGATGCAGGTGATCTTGAGAGCTTTATTGACGATATCCGCACCGAAGTAGACGCCATTTCCAGCTTTCCTGAAAATGCAGACGATCCGGTCATTACCACCCTGGCCCGGACCGATTACGTGGTCTCCATCGCTGTCACCGGTCCCATGTCTGTCACGAACCTCAAAGACTATACCGAGCGGCTGAAGCGGAAGTTGACCCAACTGCCCGAGGTATCACTTGTCAGTGTAAGCGGTTTCTCAGACCGCCAGATTCGGGTTCAGGTTTCCGCAGAGACATTGCTTACGTACGGTTTGAACATCCAGACCATTGCCGGGAAAATTGTTGAACAGAGCCTGGACCGGCCAATCGGCACCATTGTTTCCGCAGACCGGGAAATCTCCCTTAGATTCAAGGATCAACGCCGATCCATCAATGCCTACCGGGATATTGTCCTCTTTGGCGGCAAATCCGGGGCTGAAATCCGCCTTGGAGACATCGCCACTATCGAGGAGCTTTTTGAGAAAGAGGAGATCAAAACCATTTTCAACAAAGAACGGGCCGGGATGCTGATCATTAACAAAACCCGTGCACAGGATACCCTGGTGGTCCTGGACACTGTTAAACAGTTTCTAGCAGAAGAACAGGCGGCAGCCCCGCCCGGAGTACGTCTGACCAAGACCCTGGACATGGCTTCTGTTGTCCGTGAACGTCTTGACCTGCTGATCACCAATGGATGGCAGGGCCTGATTCTGGTTTTCGTTTCACTCTGGCTATTTTTCAGCTTCAGACTGTCATTCTGGGTCACCATGGGTCTGCCGATCTCTTTTGCCGGTGCCATCTTCGTTATGAGCCAGATTGGTTACACCTTCAACATGATGACCACTGTCGCCCTGATCATCACCCTCGGGCTGTTGATGGATGATGCCATTGTCATTGCGGAAAATATTGCCAACCATCTGCAGCGGGGTAAAAATGCGCTCCAGGCATCAATTGACGGCGTAATGGAGGTTCGCAACGGGATTATCTCCTCCTTCCTGACAACGGCCTGTGTTTTCATACCATTAGCCTATCTGGACGGTCAGATGGGGCGCGTGCTGAAGGTCATTCCGGTTGTCCTGCTGGCTGTATTGGCAGTCAGCCTGATAGAGGCATTTTTTATCCTGCCGAGCCACCTTTCACATGCTCTCCGGAATCACCAAATGAATGATCCCGGAAAGTTCAGGAAGACATTCAATAACGTCATGGACTGGTTACGCGAAAATCTGCTGGGAAAAATAGTTGATCGTGCGGTCCGCCACCGGTATCTGACTGCCGGCATCATCATTGCGCTCTTTATTGTATCACTGGGGACCTTCAGGGCAGGAATGCTGAAGTTTGTGGGCTTTCCTAAAATAGATGAAGACTCTCTTGAAGTTAAAATTTACCTGCCTCCGGGAACCCCTCTGCTTCGAACAGAAAATGTGGTAGGGCGTATTTTGAAAGGCCTCGACGAAACAGATCGTTACTACACCGTCCTTCAGCCCGATAAACAGCAATTGGTGAAGGAGATCAGGGTCAGCTATAGCGAAAATGCAGACGTCACCGAATCTGGCCCTCATCTGGCAACCATCTACGTTGACTTGATTGGTAGCGATAACCGGGTTGGACGAATTGACGATATACTGGATCATTTGCGAAAGCAGTCGGGTAAAATTCCGGATGCCATCAGCGTGAGTTTTGACACCCCATCAAAAGGGCCGTCCGGCAATGCCATCGAGATCGAATTCCGCGGCGAAAACCTGTCAGAATTAAAATCAGCTGCCATGCAGGTGAGCGGCTGGCTAAATCAGTTTGATGGGGTATACGATCTCTACGATAACCTGCGACCTGGAAAACCAGAGATTCAAATGAAACTCAAACCAGGGGCATCACTTCTGAATCTCAATGCGACTACCATCGCCAATCAGCTGGGTTCGGCTTTCCGCGGGACTATCGCCTCTGAAATCCAGATCGGCCGGAACGAGTACGAGATTGACGTACGGCTGAACCAGGAGAGCCGGGACAGCCTCTCGGATCTTGACCGTTTCAAGCTCACAGGCAGTAAGGGTGAAAAAATCCCGCTGGGGAGTGTGGTTGAGTTGACATCAGGCAGGGGGTATTCCGCCATCAGTCATGTGGACGGCCTCAGAACAGTCACACTCTACGGCAGCATTAATGCTCAATCAGCGAATACCAGTGAGATCATGAACCGGTTCAAAACCGAATTCCTGGAGAATGTCCGGCGGCAGCATCCAGAGGTTCAGGTTCTGATCATGGGTGAATCGGCAAATAACGCTGAAACAGGTAGTTCCATGGCCAAAGCCCTGCTGATCGGCCTGATGGGAATATTTGTCCTGCTCAGCTTCCAGTTCCGCAGCTATCTGGAACCAATCGTCGTGATGCTGGCTATTCCCTTTTCGCTTATCGGTGTTATCTGGGGGCACATCGCCATGGGAATCCCCCTATCCATGCCAAGCTTGCTGGGATATGCCTCACTGGCCGGCATCGTGGTTAATGACTCCATCCTGCTGGTTATTTTCATCCGGAATCGGATTGACAATGGGGTGGATATCGAGACAGCTTCCAAGGCTGCCAGCCGGGAACGATTCAGAGCCGTATTGCTCACCTCGGTTACCACCATTGTGGGACTGCTACCGCTGCTAAGCGAAACCAGCCTGCAGGCCCAGATGATTATCCCCATCGCCACCAGTATCGCTTTTGGCATGGTCTCATCTACTATCCTGGTGCTGGTCGCCATCCCTAGTTTTTATTCAATCCTGGGCGATTTTGGTCTGACCCGTAAAATAGACCACTCGGAGGAAAGCTCAGGGTAAGGTAACGGTCTTCGTATGATTGAAAATGGCCTCCACTAACTGAGGCCAGGCCCCCTCAGCAAAATCGTGCCCCATACCATCAATGATCAGAAATTCGGCGCCGGAGATGGCCTTGGCCGTAGCCTTTCCACCCTCAATCGGCACAAGAGGATCCTCAGATCCATGGATGACCAGTGTGGGAGCGGTCACCCCTTTCAGCCTTTCCGTTCGATTGCCATGGGCCATAATAGCGACCATCTGCCTGCCATAGCCCTGGGGATAGAAACAGCGGTCATATTCCTTTCCGGACAGTTTTCTGATCCGCTCTTCATCAAAAGGAAAACCGGGACTGCCAATCACTTTCCAGACATAAACGCTGTTGTTGATGTAAGCCTCCCGTTCCGGAGGCGAAGGGGTCGTCAACACGGCCATGGCATCCGGCCTTGCTGGAGGAAGCATCGGGTCCCCGGTCGTCGACATAATGGATATCAGGCTCAATACCCGGTCGGGATGTCGAAACGCAACCGTCTGGGCGATCATGCCGCCCATCGAGGCCCCGCAGATATGGGCCTGTTCAATACCCAGCCCGCTTAATAGCCCAACGGCATCATCTGCCATGTCATCCAGCGTGTAGGGAGACAAAACCGACTTTCCGCTCAGGGCAGCTGTCATAGCCTCCATGATATTGGGCATCCCGGCTGCTTCGATCTTACTCGACAACCCGACATCCCGGTTATCAAACCGAATAACAAAATGCCCACGGTCCGCCAGCTGCTGGCAGAAACCCTCATCCCACCTGATCATCTGGGTACCGAGTCCCATGATCATCAACAGTGCCGGTGACGACCGATCTCCGAACGTGTCATACTCTATCTGAATGCCATTTGCCGATATCTGTGCCATGTTTCTCCTGAAATAGCAGGGTTGCTGAAGGTCAACTCTCCGTGTCTGTATTCTATTTGACTATTTTCAGATCGCCTTTGATCTGTCAACCAACCCCTGCTCTGTCCTTCTCATCAATGTTGCCCGATTCGTAAAAAACAGATATCTTTCTTGCGTAGATTATGATCCGATGACATAGAAGGAACATCGGCATTAGAAGGTTTCAATCCATAACAATGTTCAGCCACAACCACTTTACCGCAGGGGTTTTCAATGGAAACACACGTTGATCTTTCAGCTATCCAGGGATTATTTGAAAAAGCGCACCAGGAAGGGCGCGACTTTCTCTATGAGTTTGAGGTATATGAACTGATAACGCATGTAGGCTCCGAAAGCCCTCCCCGTTGGCTATTTCTACCTGGAGAGGAGCGGTTACAGCCGGAGATGCTGGAAGCCATTCCCGGCGAAAAAGTCGTGGTGAAAGTGGTTTCACCCAATATTCTTCATAAAAGCGATGTGGACGGGGTTCGGATTGTCGAAAAGGAGAACCAGTCTGTTCTATCCACCATCAGAAGAATGAAGGCGGAGATTCCGGAAGCGTTCGCATCACTTATTGAATCAGGTAAGACACATGCACCAGAAGCGTACAGGGGTCTTGACGGTGATGCGCTGACTCAGGCGATCTCAAATGACATCAAGGGCGTAATTCTCGTGCAGTTTATGCCACCGGACTCTCAGGAGTTTGGCAACGAACTTCTGGTCAGTCTTCGTTGGACCAGAGAGTTTGGTATGATCATCAATGCCGGACTCGGCGGCACTGATACCGAACTGTATGCCAGCCGATTCAGGAAAGGACAGGCGGTAGTGGCCGCATCAACGGCCATGGTTGATGGAAAACACTTTTTCAACTCGTTCAAGCAGACCATCTCCTACAAAAAACTGGCAGGTCTGACGCGTGGGCAGAAACGCATTGTGACCAATGACCAGCTGCTGGAATGCTTTTCGGCCCTGATCAATACGGGTAACACATTTTCACCACTTAATGCAGAGGCCCGGTTTCATATTGATGAACTGGAGATTAACCCCTTCGCTTTCAGGAATTACCTGATGCTCCCCCTTGACGGGCTTTGTCGGTTCTCGCCCGCAAGGAAGCAACCTGTCCCCCGACCCATTGATAAAATCGACTATTTGTTGCATCCGAAAACCATCGGGCTCGCGGGGGTATCAGCAAAGGGCGCTAATGTCGGGCGCATCATCATGGACAATATCCTGGCCAACGGTTTTGATCCAGCCAACCTGAAGATCATCCACCCCGACACAGACCGTATAGGCAATATTGAAACCACGCCATCTCTAAACACATTACCGGGAAAAACGGATCTGCTGATCCTGGCCGTCGGGGCCAACCAGATCCCTGAACTGATTGACAACATCCTTGATAACGATCTGGCCGAAAGCGTTCTTCTCATTCCTGGGGGCATGGGCGAAAAAGAGGGGCAGGAACACGTCACAGTCGATTTGAAGCAAAAAATTGAGGCCGTCAGAAAAGAGAAGGGCACTTCAACTGTTTTCCTGGGTGGAAACAGCCTGGGGATACTCTCCCACCCCGGGAAGTACGATGCCATGTTCATTCCGGACAATAAGCTGCCCAAGAAAAGGGGAGACTACACGCGACATATCGCCCTGATCAGTCAGAGTGGGGCATACATGATCACCCGCATGAGCAAACTCGCGTTCCTGGACCCGGCATACGCTCTGTCCATTGGGAATCAGCTGGACCTGACCGCCAGCGATATTCTGCGCTATATGAATCAAAGGGAGGATATCACCACCATCTGTTTTTATATGGAGGGATTCAACGATCAGGACGGTCTAACATTCGCAGAGGCGGTTCGTGAAGCCATACCCCTGGGAAAAGAGATCATCTTCTACAAAGCCGGGCGAACCCCCGAGGGGAAAAGCGCTACATCCGGACATACCGCATCCATTGCCGGCGATTACATGGTCTGCGAATCCTGCATCAGTCAAGCGGGAGCCATGGTAGCTGAAAACTTCACCATCTTCGAAGGGCTATTGCGGCTTTCCAATGCCTGCCACTCCAAAAAAATCTCCGGTAACCGTCTTGCTGCTATCAGCAACGCCGGATACGAGTCAGTTGGAATCGCTGACAATATCCTGGGCGAAGACTACCAGCTTGAAATGGCCACTTTCGATACAAAAACACGTGACAACCTGACAGACGTCATGGCCCGCAACCGCCTGGATAGCCTCATCGATGTAAAAAACCCTCTCGACATCACCCCCATGGCGACTGAAGAAGTCTATGAGGCCTCCATCAAGGCACTGTTGGATGATGAGAACGTCGATGCCGTCATCGCAGCAGTGGTTCCTTTGACACCTATCCTGCACACCCTGGAGGGGGAAGACAGTGAAGCCTTCTCAACTGAACAAAAACTGGTTAAGCGTATCCCCAGGCTTGCGGCTGAATCAGACAAGCCGCTGGTGATTGTTGTCGACAGCGGCCCACTCTACGACCCCCTGGCAAATGCGCTGGAAGACGAGGGACTGCCAGTGTTCCGCTCTGCTGATCGAGCAGTGACTGTTCTGGGAAAATACATCCATGGTCGCCTGAAAGCAGCCGAAATCAAGGTCGGCTAAAAAATAAATCACTGTATAAGCTATTTTTTAACGATCACTTGGCAGGCGGTGACGGGGGTATGGCAAAGAGTGACAGGATGCCGGCCAAAATCAGTAAAATGGTAAAAACAGTGAACGGGATCCAGTAATTGTGGAACAGGTCGAAGCAAATGGCAGCGAAAACCGGTCCGCCGGCATTCGCCGTCAACCGGAAAGGACTCCCCAGCCCCAGCACGGCACCTGAAGATAGACGTCCATAAAACTCTGTCCAGACCAGAAATATCAGCGGCAGTATGCCCCCCCTGATTACACCGTATACCACGGCAAACAGAAACAGAAGCCCTGTGTTCTGAACCGCCCAGAAGACAGTGTAGAACATCAACCCGATAGAAATTAATACAAACCCCAGCAACCGTTTGACGGATATCTGCTCTGCCAAAAAACCGAATAACACCCCTCCCAAAGCGCTGCAGATCGACAGAACCGTAATCACCAGTACTGCTATCTCCGGTGGTATTCCCTGATCGGTCATGAAGGGAAACAGGTGAAAGTTCGCCCCTGCCCCGACAAAATAGATAACACTCATGACCAGTATCAGCTGCCAGAAAGCTCTGGTCCTGAAGACCGCTTTCCGAGTCCAGACCGGTTCGTTCGCCAGTGAGGTGTCCGGGATGGCATGGACTGCAATCTCACCGTTTGGTTCAACACTCTGAGTCCCTTCGGGAACTCTGCCATCAGGCAACAGGCCTATATCCTCAGGACGGCGTTTCAGAAAAATCAGTGCAGGCAGAGCCGAAACAACAAACACGATCAGTCCCAATGCAGCCCAGGCTGCGCGCCAGCCAAAGTTGATGATGATCCATTGGACCAACAGCGGCAGAAAAGCGATCCCGATGCGGCTGCCCAGCTGGGAAATTCCCATGGCCCGGCCCCGTTTTTCAATGAACCAGTTGGATATACTGACGGTTACAACCAGTGCCAGCAAACCGGAGGCGATCATTCGGCCGGTGCCGAAGAACAGGTAAAGCTGCCAGATATGAGACAATTGTGAGAGAGCGATCAAGCCACCACTTAGAATGGTGATCCCCCAGAAAGCCAGTTTACGAGCGCCATAGCGATCCAGGTAGGGACCAATGAAGGGTGAAATGATCCCCCCGGCCAAGGAACCAACTGCAATGGAGCCTGTAATCATGGAGCGGTTCCATCCAAATTCGCTGGCCATGGGCTTCAGAAAAATCGACAGCACATTCTGAAACACGCCTGCCTGGGTGACTCCTATCAGGAAGGTGACCCCGACAATGGTCCAGCCGTAGAAGAATTTTCTGGGTGGCATGGGTTTGATAGCTACCCCTCCGGCGCGACAAGACAGATACTACTGCCTTTACGATCCGCCACGATATCCAGGCGAGTGGAAAGCTGCTCTTTAAGGTCTGATACATGGGAGATAATACCGATCATGCGACCTGATGACTGTAGGTCGATCAATGTCCGAATGGCCAGCTCCAGGGATTCCGGGTCCAGGCTTCCAAATCCTTCATCGACAAAGAGAGTATCCAGCTTGATCCCCCCTGCATAAGCCTGAACAACGTCTGACAAACCCAATGCCATCGCCAGGGCGGCCATGAAGCTCTCTCCACCTGAAAGCGTGGCAACCGACCGCACCTTGCCCGTATACGCATCTTCCACTTCAAGGTCCAATCCGGAGGCCCTGTTTCCCTTGCTTCTATCCTCCTTGCGCAATAGCTGGTACCGACCCTTACTCATTGATTTCAGTCGATGGCTGGCTTCGATCAGCACATCATCCAGAAGCGCGCTGAGCACAAACCGCTGCAGGCTCACCTTGTTTCCGGTCTGGCCATTGGCAACATCACTCAGGGTTCCCACCAGGGCATATCGCTGATCCAGTTTTTCACTTTCTTCAGCGGCTTTCTTCAGTTTTTTTAGTGTGTCCTGCAGCAGGTTCAGCCGGTTGTCGATCACCTGCCAGGCTTTATCAATCTCTGCCTTTTCAGTCTCAACCTGCTGCAGGGTTTTCTCCAAGGATACCAGGTCAGGTTTTTTCTGATCTTTCAGCACCAGCTCCTGCTGTTCCAGCGCCCCTTTGACGGAATTGACCTGTTTGTCGTACTCATCCAGCTCTTTTTTACCGTTTTCCAGTTGGTCTTCCTGCTGAATCGATACCTGAAATGTAATTTCCGTCTCAAACACACTCTCTTTTAG
>JAOZRE010000168.1:0-7780 GCA_029940215.1 bacterium
ATTGATACAGAAGATCGAGGTTTGTCAGAGGCTCGCCGCCAAACAACATGATATAGGGGTTGGTACAATCGTGGGCTCTTTGTTCAAAATAGAGCTGAGTTGCTGTTTGAGCGGATTTCAGGTTCATCATCTGTAGATCATGAAATCCGTCAAGGTGTCCAAAACAGCGGGCACAACTCATATTGCAGGCTGTGGAGACATTTAAAAATAGATTGTCAACGGAGACCCTGCGTCTTATTAATTCCATCTGTCCAGATCGAGTTGGCACCCTGTTTTTAGCCCTGAAAATTTGTGCGGTAAACAGTTAACATTGTCCTTATCAAAAAGATGTTCTTTTTTAATATCCACCAAATTTTCTATCATCAACTGGGAACACATTTATAAAGACTGTGGTCGGAGTATCCACAACAACCCTAACCGTCACATTTTCGGGAATTCTGTCATCTGGAGCTACATTGAAGAACTCATGGATGGCAGCTTTTGGGTCTACTTGCAATGCAGCCAGGAAGTCTGGGTTTTTCTCAGCCTCTTCAATGATTTTTTGTTTATGATCTATTTTAGTTTGTCTAGCAGCCATGTCTACCTCGTTTATTCAGACTGTTTTATTGAAAATTTGACAGAAACTGAAACACGATTAACGTTTAAAGGTACTGGATGTTTATGTCAATACTCTTTTAATTGAGTGTTTTTGATTCTGATTGATTGTGACATCCGAATTTCACTGTCAGACAATAAAACAAGCTAAGTCCAGAAAAGGGATTCAGATAGACAGCTGATAATGATTAATTCCAGTAGTTTGATATTTCGATCAGTCTATCGACCTTGATAATTTGACCCTGGCCCGCTTTACGAACTTGGGGAAAAAATAGAAAAACCTATTATTATGTTGACATTACAGATGATTACATCTATCGAAGGACTATGAGATCTGCCTGGTTGCAGGATAATCTGGTCGGAAGCTCCTGAATTTATCCAATTAAATCGAACGATTTCAATTTGCGATACCGTTTATTAATGCATAGTCCAAAGAGATCAATGAAGATCCATTTCAAAGCTATAAAAGCCATTATCACCTGCTGTTTGCTGAACATCCTGATTTATCAATCTACGCTGATTGCCGAAAGCCGGGACAATTCCTCCATCAATATCACAGACAGTACGTCTAGCCTCGTTATCACGGAAAGCGTATCTATTCTTGAGGATCAGGGAGGGAATCTGACCTTGGATGATGTTCTATCTGTTCAGGTGGATAAGCAGTTCCAACCCCATGGCAAAGAGTTCTCTGATCCGGGGTATAAAAAGGGGGTCTACTGGATCAAATTCACGCTCTCAAATAAAACCGAAGAAGCTCAACGATTAGTTCTTGTGTACGGTTTAAATCGAGCTGGAATGGGGATTGATCTTTATGTTACTGATGGAAAAAAGCAAATCATGGAGATGACCAATGACCGCAGCAGCAGTTTCTTCCAGGAGGCCATCAGCCATCGTTTTGTTACCTTCCCATTGCTCCTGAAGGAAAGTGAGACATTGATATTTTACAGCAGAATAACAAACAAGACCTATCTGGGCCTGGATCTGCTTCTTTATTCAGAAAGCAGTTTTAAACACAGCTTCAAGAATGACTACGTGTTTTTCGGCTCCGTTTTCGGCATTATTTTCATTCTGATTGTGTACAATCTAGCGCTGTATTTCTCATTCAAGGATACCAGTTATATATACTACATCTTTTTGTTGATCGCGTTTCTGATCTGGCACTTTGTTCAGGAAGGGGTGCTTTTTGAGGTTTTGCCTGTTCTGGACCCATTGGGAGATCTGCTCTATTTCTCTGCGAATCTGGTAATGGGCATAGCTCTACTTCTCTTCAGTCGGAGTTTTTTAAAACTATCGACACTTAGTCCATGGGTGGATAAATTTACTGTGGGTTTGATGGTACTTCTGGCCTTGAACATCATTCTGTGCCAATTATCCGATTCTTCCATGTTCATCATTTCCAGAAACCTGCTGAGTGCCATAGCTGGACTATCGATGATGGTCATTGGCCCTCTGAGTTATCTGAAAGGGTATCGCCCTGCACGTTTTTACATGCTGGCAACCTTTTTTGCGATCATTCCGTCTATTTTGCAGATCATCTCTGTTTTGGATGTTTTCGGGTTTTCTGTTAAAACTTCTTTCAGCTCAGCTGTTGGGGCTGTATTCATGGTCTCAATGTTCTCACTGGGTCTGATGTCGCGTGTGAACGATACCCGGCGGGAGAAGGAGGAAGCCCAAAAACGGTTGATTGAGGTACTGACCAGTACCGAGAAACTGAAGGACGAGTTTCTGGCCAACACGTCCCATGAGCTTCGCACCCCTTTGAATGGGATCATTGGCATTGCCGACTCTATGATCGGTGGAGCCGCCGGGCAACTGGCCAGACCAATTGAGGATAACCTGCGATTGATCGTTCATAGTGGAAAGAGGCTGGCCAACCTGGTCAACGATATCCTGGATTTCTCCAGATTGAAAAACAAGGAGCTGCGTCTCTATCTAAAACCGGTGAACATGCGGCAGATTGTGAGCCTGGTGATCCCGTTCTGCAAGCCTTTGATCAAAGAAAGCTCAATAGCGATCAAGAACACCATCGGTGGAGATATTCCGCTGGTGAATGGAGACGAAGATCGTCTGCAGCAGATCATGTACAACATCATTGGAAACGCCATCAAGTTTACAAATGAGGGAGATGTCACTATTTCCGCCACGCGTTCAGATGATACAGTAACAGTGGTGGTTGCTGATACCGGTATCGGCATTCCGGCGGATCGTCTGCCGACCATCTTTGATGAATTTGTGCAAGTGGATGCATCCCCAACCAGGCAATACGAGGGTGCTGGGATTGGCCTATCCATAACAAAACGCCTTATTGATCTGCATAATGGAACCATCTGGGTTGAATCGGAACTGGAAATAGGCACAACGGTTTCCTTTACTGTACCAATAGTGACTGAATCAACCATTGAAGAGGAGCCGGAGAAGAGTGATGAAAAGTTGAGTCGCTTGCAGCTGGTCTCCAGTGAGGAAATCTCTGTACTGATTCCGGAACCGGTGGTTAAAGAGGATCGTGACGGCTCTCTGGTGTTGGTTGTGGATGATGACCCGGTAAATTTAACGGTAATGGCCAATCAATTGTCGATTTCCAATTTCCAGGTGTTGACAGCTTGCTGTGGTCGAGAGGCGTTACAAATAATCAATGGAGATAAAACCCCGGACCTGGTATTGCTTGATCTAATGATGCCGGATATGAACGGCTTTGAAGTGATGTCTGAGATCAGAACCCAGTTTTCAATCCTTGACCTCCCGATTATCGTCGTTTCAGCAAGAAACCGTGTCGTTGACTTCATGAAAGCCATAGAGGTCGGTGGCAACGACTATATCTCCAAGCCGGTTAATACAGGGGAGCTGCTGACCCGCTTGAAACTTCACGATGAATTTCGGAAACAGAACAGAGAGTTGAACAACTATCGTTTGCATCTTGAATCCATGGTAGATTCCCGAACTGCTGAATTGAACCGATCACTGGAAAACGTTGAAGAGGCCAAAAGAATTGCAGAACAGGCCAACGCAGCTAAGACAGAATTTCTATCTAATGTCAGCCATGATTTGCGGTCTCCGATGCAGGGTATACTGGGTTTCTCCAGGCTGGGTGAGAGCCGGGCTGAGACTACGAATCGGGAGAAGTTGGAGAACTATTTCCGCCATATTACCGAGAGTGGTGATCGACTACTGGGACTGCTCAATAATCTCCTGGATCTTTCTAAATTGGAAGCCGGGAAGATAGAGTTTGTATTCAGAAACTGTCCGATTTTGAAACTGGTACAACATGTCACGAATGATTGCTACTCCTTGTTGTCTGATAAAAATCTCACACTGGATATCGACAATCTCGAATTTGAAGAAACAGTGGAGATGGATGCAGATTTCATTTCCCGGGTCCTGCATAACCTGCTTTCGAATGCGATCAAGTTTTCTCCAGAAAAAGGAGTGATCCGTGTTAAGCCTAAAAAAAACGGGGAGAACTTTGTTCTGTCAATTATTGACAATGGTATCGGAATACCTGCAGAAGAGCTGGAAACCGTGTTTAATCGCTTCGAGCAGAGTAGCGTGTCCGGGAAAGAAAAGGGTGGAACGGGTCTGGGACTTTCCATCTGCAGGGAGATCATCAGCGGCCACAATGGTCGCATCTGGGCTGAGCAAAATCCGGAAGGCGGATCGATTTTCACCTTTTCCATCCCGACCAGGCAATCCACTTAAATCAGCTTTAATGCTCCTGCAGGTATTTACGATTTGTACAGATCTCCCAGTATATCTTTCCATGCCTTATCGACGATATTCAAGTGATGATCACTGGCCAGGGGACCGCGCATCGCCTTTTTCGTGTATTGGATCGATTTGGGTGGCAGCTTGGCAATACGTTCAGCCATCTCCAGAGCTGCATCCATAACCTGATCACTGGGAACAACCTGGTTGACCAGATTGATGCGGTAAGCCTCCTCGGCCGAAATTCTTTTGCAGGTCATCAACAGCTCGTTGGCTTGTTTGTGCCCGACAACAGCTGGTAAAATGGTATAGGAACCGTAACATAAGCCGCCAATTTCTGCTCCGATAAAACCGATGATGGTGTCGTCTCCAGCAATCACAATGTCACACAACATCGCCTGTTGGGCTCCGTCACCCAGCACATAGCCTTTTACAGCGGCAATAATGGGTTTGCTGAAATGATACAGCCGCTCTTCCTCTTTTAAACTCGCAAATTCGAACATGGTTTCAATGGGGTCGTCGTTATCATGACCGGAACAAAATGCACGACCAGCACCTGTTAATATACACACCAGAATATTATCGTCATTTTCGAGCGTTCCCAGAGCCTCGTACAGTTCATTTTTCATCTCCAAACTGATCGCATTCAGTTTGTCGGGTTGATTCAAGGTGATGATGGCAATCTGTTCTTTTTTTTCCAGTTTAATTTTTTGATAGGTCATCGTTTTACCGTGTGATTGGGTTTGTCTAATCTGCACATTTAGGTTTGTCAATGCCCATGAAGATACTGAGGACATATCCGATTGCAAATGATGCTACAATCATTAGTACTGTCAGTACTATTACAAATAGAAGGCCGAAATAAGCGATCATGATGGGCAATAAAAATGGTTTGACGGCTCTGTTATTGAGAAATATGGCGATCGACGAGTCCGCTGCACCTTTCTCTTTAATGTCCTTCAATAGTGGATACCAGGCATAGATCGGCCCTACCGAAATAACGCCCGCGATTGCTGATAAAACGGCACCTTTTAAGCCCGATGTTCTGCCAAGATATTTAGCAACTTTCGCAGGATTAAGGAATAGATTTATCAGGAAAATCAGTCCAAAAACCAGACACAGTGGAATCAGCAGGCTTTGAAGAATGCTTACCGAGTTTTTAAGTGCCGGCCAGGCTTTATCAGGCATGACTAGAAACAGGATACTATATAAAACGAGTACCAGGATAGGGAAAAATATTGAGACTTTTAAATACTGACGCATACCGGATTGTTTCTGTTCATTTTTCCAGTTCATGATACAATCCCTGTAAGGTTTAATACAGATACCGTTAGAAATGCGACGATGATTGCGGATAAAAAAGACAGAAAATTTCTAAGGACAGCGAACCTGCGGCCCAAAGCTGTCATTTCCGCAGGCAGTTGAATCAAGCCCACCGTCACCCAGGCAATTACGAAGGAGGTCACGGCGACCAGACTTACACCATGCTTCAGCAGCTCTCCGCCGATGATATAGCTATTAATCGGATTGGTGGTAAAAATGCTGCCAAAACAAGCCCCTAAAAAGTTATCGATTAAAGGATTGCCTGAAAAAATCCCGGCGAGTATTTTTTTCGAAATGAGTGTATTAAAAAGGCCTATGAGCAATACAATACTGAACATCACCGGTAGAATATTGATCAACTGTCGAAGAGCGCTTCTGGCGGCATTGATATATTTTTTTTTATCAGTCTTCGGTGCTTCGCCTGCGGATCGATCCAGGTTTGCATCTGTTTCTTTGGGTAGGATGTCTTTAAAATTTTGAATTGTTTCTGCCACAGTTCCGGATATCCCGGTTACAATTTCAATACCGCCGGTTTCAAACTGGCGACTGATGGCCGGATTGCAATATCCGGTTAAAACCGTATCTGCTCCATTGCTGATCGCCAACATAACGGCCTGTATGCCGGCGCCACGCTGTTGGCCTTTGCCGGGATTGGACACAGCTTCAACATCTCCGGTATCAAGATCAATGATCATCATGTACTCAGCAGTCCCCAGTTGGCGGGCTACATTCGAGCTTAAAGTTGAACCTGCTGACGATATCGCTATTTTCATATCCTATCCCCATTTTTTTCAAGAAACTGCTGAATCTCCAGGAAAAGGTGTTCGAGTCTTTTCGATTCCGGGAGTACCTTTTGAATGAGTTGCAGATAACGTCGTTCTTTTACAAGTTGAAGTGTCGGATCAAAATTTATGTCAAATACCCATCCGACTTGCATTAATTTAAAATCATTGAAATTTTTAACGTGCCGGATATTTACGATCCGATGATGAATCAACTCCTCGTACAATTTCTCAGAAAACCCTTTAGTATCGGGTAGATCAAGTTCGATGGCGTCATTACGCCTGGAATTCGGTCGGTTATAGTAGTCTGTTAACACGCGATAAATGTCCAGCTTGTCGGCGTCCCGCAGCAACTTTGCGTAATACAGAATCTGTAGATTCTCATCCTTGGGAAGCACCGCCCGGTTGTGGTAAAGGATTGCGTGTAAAATAACCTGTTGTATCGCATCATCCAGACTTTCCAGCACCCTCATCTCTTCCAGGATTTTTACTCCCAGTTCGGCGTGATTTACAGATTTGCTGTCGACAAACGTTTTGTAGCGGGCATATTGCTCAAAGCGGCCGATATCATGAAAAAGACCTATGATCTCAGCAAGTCGTACTTCATCTTCGTCTAATTGCAGACACTCACCAATGTAACATATTTCTGCGCTGACCCTTTTTGAATGTTGTACTTTGAGAGTGATGTTCTGCTGCCATTTTTCAATACCGAGATCGAACCTCTGTACATAATCCACGAACCATTTTTTTAAGGTATCCGCGGATGATTTGCTTATTCCAGCTATCTGCATTTTATTTTATTTCTATTAATCCATTAAACTCTTCACGTTCCTTCCAGGAAATCTAGAATATAAGACGTTTCTGACAATAGGCTCCAGGTGACTCATCAAACCATGACTTGAAGGCATTGAGAAGGTAAAAGACATTCAAAACCAGATAACCTTTACCCCAATGAGCCGGAATACTTCGAAAAGGTAGGCAGATAGCAAAACCTAACGATTCTGACATAGTCGAAAAAATGGGCAATCTCGATGTTCATAGTAGCGCTGGCGGTAAGGGCTCCCTGCAGGCAACCGCCGAACTGTTCCCTGATTTTTGAAAAGACCAGTCGGTCCAGAACGGCCAGCTTTAAATTGACCACAAGGGAACTACTCCCTTTTTCAGCCATCTCTTTCTTCTTCCTGGCTGTTTCCACCGCTGAGAGAAAGAGCTTTTTCACTATGCCACCCGTATCGTCCATTTTGGCATGAATCCCGTCGTATATCTTATTAAATACGCGGGGAACAGCAATCATAAAGGTTGGCTTAATCAGCTGCAGATCCTGGGCAAGGGTTGCAACACTTTCCATAAATCCTATGGAGCTGCCAAGATAAGTAGAAAGG
>JAOZRE010000168.1:7790-9565 GCA_029940215.1 bacterium
TAGAGCCGCCAAACTGGAAATAGTTGAACAGTTCAGCTGTCTGGCCGTAGGAATGGGCCCAGGGCAGAATGGAGATACTTCGGGCTGATTCGTCCAATTCGGGATAGAAATGGTAACCTGCATGAGCATTGCTGCTGAGGTTGCCGTGGCTTAACAGTACCCCTTTGGGTGAACCGGTCGTGCCTGACGTGTAGATCAGTCCGGCCAGATCGCTTGGGGAGGGCTTCATGGAGGCAATGGGATTCGTTTCTCCCACTTTTTCCAGAGCAGACAGACTGCCCTCGTCATGGCTTTCAATCAGGATGATTTTTTCCAGTTTGGGCAGGTCGGTCAAAAATCCTTTGACCTGCTCATATATAGTTGTTTTTGATACGATCAGCACCTTAACTTCGGCGTCCTCGATGATGTAACGCCAGATATCTAGAAGTTCTGCCTCATACATGGGGACATAACAGGCCCCTAAGCCGTATGTGGCAAAGGCAGAAAACGCCCATTCCGGCCGGTTGTTACCGATAAAACCGACAACATCGCCCTTGCCAACTCCCAGTTTGGATAGCCCACCTCGGAGATTATCCACCTTGCGTCCTGCTTCCTGATAGGTGATCCAATTAAGAGCTGTCGCATCTTCGTTCTTTACACCAAAAAGTGGGTTGTTTGAAAACCGGCCTACCGATTCTTCAAACAGATCTACGAGGTTGTCGGGTTTGTTATATTTAAACATGGTTTTTTTTATAATGGAGTTGCCAGGGAGTTCCAATGATTGTGAACTCCTTGATGATATGCATACTTAATTTATAAAACAGGACCCTACGTAATGGACAGGAAAAAACAGGTAAAAAATTGTTAACTGTTGACGCCCGTCCAAGAAATGTTTATTTGCTGTAAAAATTCCAAAACTCTATCGATATTTGGTGTTGTGAACCCCGCGTAAAAAATACCGATATGGCTCCACTCTATTTGTCCACGGGAGCAATATTTGATTTGTTGATATTATTCCAGGGGTCAACTATAGTAGCACGGGAAAACCAGCTTAAAATCGAAGAATTCCTGCTATTAGTCAGCAAATCCAGGTCTCGATCAGCATGCAATCAAATAGAAATCTTTTTCCAATACATTAGCTTGATGTTTGGTCAAAAAAAAGAAATAACCATTGTCATAAAGCTCTTTGGTGGTCTTGATGCCGATCTGGGTATAGAAGATTATGAACCAGAAACCGGTTTGAATTTACAAGTTATTGACAGGATGAGGCTGGGGAAGGTGATTCGAAAAATCGGTTTTGGTAAAACCGATACAATCTCGGTATTTATAAACGGAAATCCCGCAGGTCCAGGGGAAAAACTGAGCGATGGAGATGTGATTCTGTGTATGCGGCCTTTGGCCGGAGGATAGCTGATATTTGGTTACTCAAAAACTGAGAAATATCCATAAGATAAACAACACTCAAGGGAGGTAAACATGCTTGGTGGTGTAATGGGGAAATATCTGATGGTGGATTTATCCACCGGTTCAACGAAAAATGTCGCATTGGACGAAACGTTCTATAAAAAATATCTCACCGGCTATGGAATGGGTGCTGCTCTTATTACCCAACTGCAAAAACCGGGTATCGATCCGCTGTCTCCTGAAGCTCATCTGGGACTTTGTTCCGGCCTGCTAACCGGTTCTAACCTACCTTTTACGGGGCGGTTTGTTGTCGTGGGCAAATCACCACTTACTGGCGGTTGGGGAGACGCTAACGGTGGTGGATCACTATCCCGCGAGATAAAACGAACAGG
>JAOZRE010000567.1 GCA_029940215.1 bacterium
TGTCAGTTGTCATATAATTCTATCGGGTCCTGATAAACAGCATACGTATCGAGGAAGCTGGGATATTTTTTTGTTCCGGAAAACATGTGATATCAATGGCTGTCAGCGGTTCCTGTTCCGAAACGCCATGTCAACAAACTGCTCTGACCATTCGGGAACCACGTCACTGTGAATATGGGAATAGGTCGCAATCAGATTTTTATAGATAATGCCGTCATTTTCCCGGTCGACACCAACACCTCTCTCCATCCTGAAGATATATTCAATTTCCGATCCAATATTCACCAGCTTGGAATAATGGAACTCATGCCCCTTGATCGTCCGGTCACTTTGAAACCAGCCCTTTCCCGGAACAGTCCTGATCTCAATATACCCTTTGCCAATGGGCTTTTTTTGAAATTCGACATCTGCTGAAATTGCGCCAACCATCTTGCAGGTCTTACCATCGCGACTGATGGACCGGGTCAGGTACATCAGGCCGCCACACTCGGCATATGCCGGCATCCCGTCTTCAATCGCCTGTTTGAGGCTTTCACGCATGGGGTAATTGCCCTCCAACTCCTGCAGAAACGATTCGGGAAAACCACCACCGATGTACAAGGCATCGACCTCGGGCAGCGATGAATCCTGCAAGGTATCGAAAAACACCAACTTTGCTCCCGCCGCTCTCAAGGCATTGAGGTTCTGCTGATAGTAGAAACAGAAAGCCTTGTCCCGGGCCACACCGATCCTGATCGTAGTTTGTTTGATCGTCACCTGTTCGGGGGCTGCATCCGGCAGGCAGATTTTACCGACAGCAGATCGAATTAATTCCAGGTCGCAGTTCTCCCGGACCGCATTTGCAGCTGCAGAGACCACATCACTGACCAATTCTGTTTCATGGATGGTGGTCAACCCGAGGTGCCGCTCCTTAATCTGGATGTTGGCGGTGCGGGGAATGGCTCCCAGCACTGGAATACCACAATAGTGTTCAATAGCTGCTGCCTGCTTGTCCCGCTGACGTGCTGTACCGATCTGGTTCAAAACCACCCCGGCAAACTTGACATCAGGATCTAGTTGCTGATGTCCAAGAACACTCGCCGCTACCCCACGATTCATGCCAGAACTGTCAATGACAAGGATGACTGGCAGGTCCAGCAACTTTGCCAGGTAGGCGCCACTATTGCTCCCTTCCAGGTCCAGGCCGTCATGAAGCCCATGATTACCCTCGACCAGGCTGACATCCACCTCACGGCTGTAGGTCCTGAAAATATCCTGGCACTTCTCGGGCGACATCCAGAACGGGTCAATATTGTAGCAGGGATAACCGGTCACCGCCTGGTGCCACATGGGATCTATGTAGTCAGGCCCCTTCTTAAAAACCCTTACCGCCAATCCCTGCTCCATCAGAGCCGCTGTTAAACCCAGAGTCAGCGTCGTCTTCCCCGAACTCTTTCGGGGAGCAGAGATAAAAAGACCGGATGGTGATAATGCCATGACAGGTTCCAAGAGTAAAGTGTCGGGTATTTAAACGACCAATCAAACAGTTGGATATTTTATTTATCTGATGATACTATCTTATCCTGTTTTTTTCGTCAAAGCCGCTTGCCACCTGAATGATGCGTAACATCAATAAAAATGTGACCATTGTTTTTGTCATTGATTCACAAAGTTCCAGTGCCTATTGCTTGACAGGGATTCCATACATTTCTATGCTTGGTGCTCTCTGCATCAGATGATTTCCAGCTTTCGCTGGCAAAAGCAGCCCGAATATCAATCCCGAAAGTGACCTTATGTCAAACACCATTCAATCGCTGGAAAGAGAACACAAATTCCTGGACATCATTGTTCCCGATTGTCCTGCACGCGTCCATGACTTGCTATGAATAAGCATCACCAATTTAATACAAAGGAGAGGAAATGGTTAAGCTAATCGGAGAAAATAATCGAGTCAACTACGGCTGTATTGATGAGCCCATTGAGTGGAATTATGAAAAATTCAAGCTGCTAAACTTCTTCAACAAAGAGGTCAAGGGTCTCAAGAAGAAGATGGCGTACCACCAGTTCAACTACGTGGGCATTACCGCAGGCGACTACATCGTTGGTTTTGCGGTAGTGGACCTGGGAATCATCAAGAATGTCTTTGCCTTTATTTACAGTAAGGAGGATGGCATCATCCTCGAGTCTGATGACAAATGCCTTGGCAATTCAAAGAAGATGGACTTCCCCCGAAATCCCGACAACCACATCACCACCTTTAAGTCCGGAAAGACATCCGTTCGCGTCGAGAAAAGCCATGAGAAGGGAATGTTGAATATCGACTGTGTGTTTAAGGGTCGCCTGGCATTTAAAGGGTCCTTCCCATTTTCATTGGAATCTCATCAACCCCTGAGGGTCCTGAACCCCAACGAACCAAACCGTTTTACCTATACGGAAAAATGTTCACCCCTGAAGCCAACCGAATTTGAACTCTCCCTGGATGGAAAGGCGCTGGATTTTGAGAAGGACAAGTACGAACTCGACAAGAGTGAGAGTGATGACGCC
>JAOZRE010000169.1 GCA_029940215.1 bacterium
AATAACTAGTGCTATGGAAAGTTACAGAATGAAACGAAGAAAAAGTGGGAAATTGAAAAAATGGTCAATGATGAGTGGATAAAAGATTACTAATGAAAGGCTTATGAGAACGCTTTTGATGGCAATAGCAAAAAGAAAAAATCGTCAACATCAGCACGTCAGCTGTGGTTCAAAGATCCCCTCACAAAAAAGATCCTCTGTTTGAGCAGTTTTTTAAAAACATGCCCCGGAAGCAGCGGCAATCATCACTTGGTTCCGGCTTTATTATCAGCCGTGATGGGTACATCGTGACCAATCACCATGTAATCGCCAAGGCGGAAAAAATCGAAGTCAAACTCTACAACGGCAGAACATTTACCGCAAAAATAATTGGAAAAGACAAACTGACCGAACTGGCGCTGATAAAAATAGAGGCCCATGACCTTCCATACGTTAAGTGGGGCGATTCAAATGCTATTGAGGTAGGTGACTGGGTCCTGGCCATCGGGAATCCATTGGGGTTCGATCACACGGTGACAGCTGGCATCATCAGCGCCCGTGGCAGGAGCGTATTTGGAAACACTGCTTACGGACAGTTTCTTCAGACAGATGCGGCCATTAACTTTGGCAACTCAGGGGGTCCACTTTACAACCTGGATGCGGAAGTTATCGGCATAAACACTGCCATTGCTGCCGGTGGCCAGAACCTCGGCTTTGCCATTCCCAGTAACCTGGCCAGAAATATCATCCAGCAGCTGCGCAAAAACGGGAAGGTCGCGCGTGGATGGTTCGGAGTGGAAATACAGGAAGTCGATAATGAACTCGCTGAATCCTTCGGGTTACCGGAAGGGATGAGAGGTGTTGTGCTCACTGGCATCGGAAAAGGATCTCCAGCGGAAAAAGCAGGGTTGAAAAAAGGGGACATCATCGTTGAATTCAACGGCTCTCCCCTGAATAAAACAACACAATTGCAGCAGTTTGTTGCAGAAACACCGCCGGGTTCAGCAGTCAACATCAGAATTTTCCGAAATGGGAAAATACAGAAAAAAACGGTCACTGTCAGCCTAAGAACTGCAGATAGTACCCTCTCACTGGACAATACCACCATGATGTTTGGAATGCGGATCATGGAGCTGACCCAAGAGATCAAATCCAAATCAGGGCTCCAGGAAAAACACGGCCTGGTTGTCGCGGATATTGACCAAACTGGAATTGCATGGGAAAAAGGAGTTCGAAAAGGTGATATTATCCTGCAGGCCAATAACAAAAACCTGAAAACTACCGATGACTTTTTTGGCATCGTTAAAAAGGCCCGAAAAGGTTCCAGGCCAATCACACTGCTGATTTATCGAAACGGGAGATCCATCTACGTCCCACTTCCGGTTAAATAGACATTTTTCGGGATATTAGAAAACCGCCCCTGATAAAAGACCCGTTCAGGGGCCCTATATCGTATCCATTGCAGGTGATGATGAGAAAAAACAAACTGCTTCCCTACCTCTATGCTGGATTGTTTCTTTTCGTCATTGTCATCATTCTGGTGGAAAACTCCTACCTTCTGATCAATCAAACCAGTTCAAATATTACAGAAACATCCTGGCTGGACGCTGAAAAGCTTATCAACTCTATCGTTGCAGGCGCAAAACAAAGCATCGAATCTGTCCAGCTCACAGACCAGCAGATCCTGCGGCATGTCAGAAAACTGAGCGGACAAATTGATCGACTGTTTGCGATATCACGATCCAAGGCAGACGAAGAATTCAGAGACATCCTTCGCAATTTCAAGATTGTATCATTCTCTGTTCATGATCAGAACGGTAAGCAGCTTTACAGTTTGAATCACTGGGCTCTGCCCACTGACATTCGAAAATCGGAATCCCTGCCAGTTACAAACTGGCAAGCTTTATCCCGTGGTATTACTGCAATTGAGTGGGAAACGGACATCTCCAAAACAAGGCCGGATCTACAAATGCTCTCTTTTCCACGCTCGAAAGAGAAAGGGGTGATCCGCATTTTCCTTGGAAACGAAAAACTGCAGGAAATCAGGGCCCGCATTGGCCTTCAATTGTTGATCAACAAACTTGAAAACCAGAATGTTATTCAGACGGTCAGTTTTCTCAATGATCAACTGATGATTATCGCGGACTATGAACCATCGAGAATCAACACTGTCGAAGAGAAACTGGACTATTTTGACGCTCTTAAAAAAGGTGTATCATACAGTTACAATATTCCCGAGAGCGAAACCGTCAAATCGGTCCATCCCATTCTTCTTACTGAAGACAGCCGAGGTGTTTTCGTTATGACATTTCGCAGAACAGGTATTAAACAGATATATTCCAACACCGCAAAGATCACCATCACCAACAGTATTATCATCATGCTGCTGGCTTCCATTTCTGCGATCATCATGCTGATTTTTCATAAACGCAATATTACGCGCATGGAGATCATGGAGAAAAAAATCAGTGAGAACGCAAAACTGGTATCCCTGGCCAACCTGACCGCAGGTGTTGCACATGAAGTCCGAAACCCGTTGAACAGTATCTCAATTACGATCCAGCGTCTGCAGATGGAATATATGCCATCCGGAAAGGGGAAGCAGGAGCAGAATGAGTATATGGCATTGACCACCACCATGAAAAAAGAGGTGGACCGTATCAATACCATCATTACGGATTTTCTTGATTTTGCAAAACCATTCAGCCCCAACAATGAGTGTTTCAACCTTGACGAATTCATCAGTGAGAACATTAGTTTTTTCTCGGGGGAGGCTCTAAAATTAAATGTTCAGATCGATACCACCATTTCAACCAATCAAGCTGAGTTCTTCGGTGATCGTGAAAAGCTGACCCAAGTGCTGGTAAACCTCTTTCTCAATGCACTGGAAGCAACGCCGGACAACGGTTCCATCCTGATAGTCTCCGATATTACCAAACACAACAACTGGCAACTCAAAATTCAGGACAGTGGCGAAGGAATCGCCGATCAGAACATTAATCATATCTTCGATATCTACTTCACAACCAAAAAATCAGGAAGCGGTCTGGGACTTTACATCAGTAGAAAAATCATCCAGGCTCATGGCGGGTCAATAGAACTGAGGCCAAACCCGACAAAGGGAACAACAGCCATCATCACCCTACCGATTAAAGCCTGTTGATCGTTTCCATTGTCCCATGGATAGGACGATTGCAGTGAGATGAATGAAATGATGCGTTTTTTGCATAACCTGTATAGCACGTAGGGTTTTAATGCGTTTTCAACATTCCCGGTCACGATTTTCAAATCAAATCAATTGCAAACACAGAGCTGTTTACCTATGAAAACCAGAATTTTGATCGTAGATGACGAAGTGTCAACCACGGCCCTTCTGAAAGGGTTTCTCGTCAAACAGGGTTACGAGATTTTTACAGAGCACGATCCGGAAAAAGCCTTTTCCATGATTCGGGATCAACAGTTTGACTTGTTAATATCTGACTACCGAATGCCCAAAATGAATGGTTTAGAATTGATCGAGAAGGTGAGAGAGATCGACCCTGTCATTGCTATCCTGATGATCTCAGCCTATGGCAGTATCGAAACGGCCGTGAAAATTATTCAGGCCGGCGCCTCCGACTATCTGACAAAACCAATTGACCTGAACGAACTGCTGATGCTGATCGATAAATGTATCGATAAAAAGCGGCTGGTGGTTGAAAATATCCAGCTTAAAGAGATTTTGCAGGAAAAGTTCCGATTCGAAAACATTGTCGGAAACAGTAACGGCCTCAATGAGGTGATGAGTGTTGTACAGCGAGTAGCCAGTTCCCAGGCAACGGTTATGCTGCGAGGCGAATCAGGCACCGGTAAAGAGTTGATTGCACTCGCACTTTTCCAGGCCAGTAAACGTAAAGATCATCCCTTTGTCAAAGTCAGTTGTGCTGCCCTTCCAGAATCCCTCCTTGAATCAGAACTGTTCGGCCATATCAAGGGATCCTTTACCGGGGCCATTTCCGATCGAAAAGGTAAGTTTGAAGAGGCGGATTCAGGTACTATCTTCCTGGACGAGATAGGGGAGATCAGTCTGACGACCCAGTCAAAACTTCTGCGGGTACTTCAGGAAAGAGAGTTTGAAAGGGTCGGCAGCAATGAAACTATCAAGGTGGACGTCAGGATCATCGCGGCAACCAATCGCAACCTTGAGGAGGCCGTCAAATTAAAAGAGATGCGTGAAGACCTTTACTACCGTCTGAATGTTGTCCCGATTTTTCTTCCGCCGCTACGCAAGCGAAGAGAGGATATTATCCCCCTTATCGAGCATTTCATCACCAAGTTTTCACAAGAAAATGAACGAAAAATAAAAGGGATCACCAAAGACGCGCGGAAGATTCTGGTATCTTATGACTATCCAGGGAATATTCGTGAGCTTGAAAACATCATTGAACGGGCGATTGTGCTGTCCAGGGATGATGTGATATCAATCAAGGACCTGCCCCTGATCGTTACCTCAAGTCATGATGAAGCTGATGAGAAGCAGAATGCCCCCTTCCTGGAATTGATGACCCTGGAGGCTGCAGAGAAGGCTTTGATCGATATGGCACTGGAGAAGCATAACGGAGTTCAGACACGGGCGGCCAAGGAATTGGGTATCAGTGAACGCGCCCTGAGATACAAAATCAAGATTAAAGGGGAGAAGAAAGAGAATTAAGCAGGGAGAATCTCCAGGCTCTGAATAATATGGACCCCTGTTGCACTCATCTCCTTCACCGCTTTCACTGAATCTTCAGCCTCTATATTGACACCCCGGGTGGCATCGACAATCAGTGAGGTATCAAAACCGCACTTGCGCGCATCCAGAGCTGTAAACCTGACGCAATAATCCAGCGCCAGCCCCACAACATATAGTTGGGTAACCCCTTTTTCCGTTAAATAGGCTGCCAGGCCGGTATTGCTCTGATGGTCGTTATCGAAAAAGCCGCTGTAACTGTCTATTTCAGGGTTTGTTCCCTTCTGAAAAATCCGGTCTATTCTGCCGGTTTCCAGTCCTGTAGCCAACTCAGCCCCCGAAGACTGTTGCACACAATGAACCGGCCAGAGGACCTGTTCAATTCCGTTCAGCATGATTACGTCACCTGGATTCATATCATGATGGACAGCGAAACTTTTGTGGGTCGCCGGATGCCAATCCTGTGTGGCCACAACCAGATCAAATTCAGGCTGCAATCTGTTAACCAGAGGTATGATTTGATCCCCTTCAGCCACAGGCAAGGCGCCAGTGGGAAGAAAATCGTTCTGAATATCAACCAGCAATAGTGTTTTCATAACATGTCCCTTTCCGAATTCGCTCGTCTGTTTAACGTCTGGCCTTGATCATAAGATCTGTCCTGACCTCATTCAATTTCAATTCATTTCCGACGGGATAGTGGTGGGGATTAACCAGCCTTAATACGGTTGAATGAAAGTGTCTTTTCTCCCTTTCCACCCGTTCTTTAATCTCTATCAGAGATGGCGTTTCATATACCTTGACCCCTTTTTCAAATATCGGGGTTAACAGATCGGCGTAATCCGCACATGATTTGATCTGCTTCTGGCGTGTCATATCAAACGGATCGATTATTCTGCATCCATCATTATCCAGCCCGATATTGATATCGTAAATCATGTCTGCGACGTACTCATTGTTCGCAGTAAACCGTCTTACCTGCTGTATGCCCGGTGTCGTCACTTTGGTCGCTTGATTGGAAATTTTAATCTTGTTCTTCCAACTACCATCCGGATTCCGGACAGCTGACAATTTATACACCCCGTTCAGAGCAGGGTGATCGTAAGCTGTTATCAGCTTTGTTCCAACACCCCACATATCAATTTTGGCATTCTGGATCTTCAGACTTTGAATAATACTTTCATCCAGGTCATTGCTCGCCAGAATCTTAACATGTGGAAATCCAGCTTCGTCCAGCATTTTTCTGGCCTCTATACTCAGGTAGGCCAGATCGCCGGAATCCAGTCGAATCCCGGTCAGTTCATACCCCTTGCGATGGAGCTTGTTTCCGACGGCTATCGCGTTTTTGACCCCTTTAAGGGTGGAATAGGTGTCAACCAGCAGCACACAATTATTCGGCAATATGTCCGCGTAGGTTTCAAACGCCTCAGCTTCGCTCTCAAACGCCATGATCCAGCTGTGTGAGATGGTACCTTTGACCGGAATGCCATATTTTTTTCCAGCCAGCACATTTGAGGTTGCTGAACACCCGCCAACATATGCTGCCCTGCTTGCCGTTAGGGCGCCGTCCAGTCCCTGGGCTCTCCTGGCGCCGAACTCCATCACAGGGTCACCCTGAGCAGCCCTGCAGACTCTGGATGCCTTGGTCGCTATCAACGATTGAAAATTGATGATATTCAGCAGTGGTGTTTCCAACAACTGACACTGGATCAAAGGTCCCTGGATTCTCAGCAGGGGTTCAAATGGAAAGACGATTGTTCCTTCCGGTATTGCGTCCACACTACAGGCGAATGTCAATTCTCCCAGGTAGTTCAAAAACGCTTCTTCAAAAAGCGGTTTTCCATCGTTTCCCTCAAGAGACGCCAGGTAGGAAAGGTCGGATTCCTCAAATCCAAAATCATCAATAAACGAGATAACCCGTTCAAGCCCACAACAGATACAATAGTTGCCATTAAAAGGGGCACTTCTGAAAAAAAGGTGAAAATTACCCTCCACATTTTCCATGCCTGCTTTCCAGAAACTATACGCCATCGTCAACTGGTAAAAATCGGTTAACATTGAGCTGGAATCGTGATGAGGTGTTTGCATATTGTTCATATTTGAAGTTTTTCTAAGGGTCGGCTTTTAAATTAGTTCACATTTTGTTTACAGAATCTCCGGCGTTTCAGGGGCTTCTGCAAATAGATTATGTGACGTTATTTATGAACGATCCCTAAAGTATACCTGTTGAATTGAGCTGATATATCAGTTCTATCAGCATTACTGCATTCATGTCCACTGAGTCGAAGTCCCGTGAAAGCGCTTGGCCACCCAGCCCCACAAAAAATACTGATCGATAGGGGCGTTCACCACTCTTATCAGATCCAAATGGATCAAACGTGTCGTAACCAGGTATCAGAAAATCGAAGAGTGCCATCCAAATCTGGATTCACAATGCAGCGCAGCAGGAAGAGGTTGGCAATGGTCTCCGTCGCTGAAAAAGCGACGAAAACCAATAGAGTTTGAAGATTTTAAGGGGCTGCAGGGGCGTTCTAAAAGAGCAGTCTCACTTTGTCTGCCCAGTTCAGCAACGGTACCCAGTATAGACCGAAGAAGACAATAGAGATTGCACAGGCGGTAACAAAAACAACAGGAAAACCACCGGCCTGGACATCTTTGCTCGGGCGATCTTCAGTATCGATAATCATGACTTTGATCACACCGATATAGTAAAACAGCGAGATAACCGAATTAACCGCGGCAACTACCGCCAGCAGGTACAGCCCCTCTTCTATAACGACCTTGAACAGATAAAACTTGCCGATAAAACCTGCAAAGGGTGGTAATCCAGCCAGGCTGAAAAGGCAAACGGTGAACCCAACGACTAGCAAAGGCTTTTTCTTGACCATCCCAGCGTATGAGGCAATATCAAACCGGTCTCCCTGTGATAGATAAATAACAGCCATAAATGCCCCGAGATTCATCAGCAGGTAGATGGGAATATAAAAGAAAACCACCCCTCGACCTGTCGCATTCAATACCGCTATCCCCATAAGCAGAAAACCGGCATGGGATATGGACGAATATGCAAGCATCCGTTTAATATCACTCTGTCTCAATGCGGCCAGGTTACCAATTGTCATGGTTGCCATTGCCAGAATCGAGAGTATCAACGTTAAGTCCGCTTTCTGAATGGTGAGATGATACGAGAAAAAACGCATCAGCAGTGCAAGTCCCGCAACCTTGGGAGCAGTAGACAAAAACGCCGTAATTGGCGTTGGTGCTGCCTGGTAGGCATCTGGACACCAGAAATGAAATGGCACTGCTGCAATCTTGAATACCATCCCTGAAATCGTCATCAGGATTGCCAGAAAATAGATGGCTGTCCCAGCAGATGAGTATGCCCCCAGCCCCTTCCATAACCCTGCAAAATCCAATGTACCAGTCAGGCCGAATATAAGGGACATTCCATAGACCATGATACCAGCAGCAAAAGAGCCAAACAGGACATATTTCAGAGAAGCCTCTTTTGAAACCGGCAGCTTGCGGTTCAGCGCCACCAGAACGTAAGAGGGAATGGAAACGAGCTCAATGGCAACCACAGTCATCAAAAGATTGGTCGCGGATGTCATCAACATCATTCCCAGGCAAACCGTCGCCAACAGCCCGTAGATTTCCCAGTTGATCTCCTCGTTTATTTCATCATTATTAACCATCATCAGAATTGTAACGGCAATGGCAATGAAAAATATCTGATTGTACAACCGGCTGTAGGAATCAACCTGTATCATATCGAAAAAAACCGCCTTCGAGCCGCTTCCCATCGTCTCCAACCAGAATGCACCAGCCATGACCAGGAAGAAAATCAAAGACGCCGGCAATCGCCTTAGAAACGGGACAGCTTTCGCCAAAAAGAAAAAGAGAATGGCAAAGCCCATCAGCACATGAGCGGGAATAAAGCTTAAATAGGGTAATGTATTTACCATTTTATCCACACAAGCTATTAAAAATTAGATAGTTATCTTGCTAATAGTGAGAATCGCCGGACACTTGCCGGCGATGTTGCAAGATAGTCAGGATACGAATTTAACCGATCAAAATAGTACTGAGATAGTTCAACGAGACTTCGAAGAAACCGATAAGCCTGTCTGGCAAAATCCCGAGATAAAAAACAATAATGATCAGGGGAACCACTGAGGCAAGCTCAACAAAGTTCATATCCGTCAAATTCTTATATTTTGGATTGAGCGGGCCGAAAAACACACGTTGATATGCCCAGAGCATGTATGCCGCTCCAAAAATAATTCCAAGTCCGGCAATGATGGTTGCAATTTTATATACCTTGAACGCACCGGTCAAAATCAGGAATTCAGAGATAAATCCACTCATACTGGGCAATCCAATTGCAGCCATAAAGGCAACACTGGTGATCGCCGCATAGACTGGGGTAACCGAAGCCAATCCACCGAAACCCGCAATCTGGCGATGGTGAGCCCTGTCATATACAACACCAACCAGGAGGAAGAGCATGGCTGTGATCGTTCCGTGGTTGAACATCTGAAGAACGGCACCGTTTATTCCCTGAGTAGTTGCAGCCCCAATGCCCAGCAACACAAATCCCATGTGACTGACGGATGAGTAGGCAATCATCTTCTTAAGATCAGATTGAGCCAACGCGCAGAGGGCACCATATACAATATTGATCACAGCAAGGGCGATCAGGAAATCCCTGAACCACTCAAAAACTTCCGGGAACAGTGGAAAGTTGATTCGCAGAAAACCGTAGGTTCCCATCTTCAAAAGGACACCTGCCAGAACCACGGAAATGGCAGTAGGTGCCTCGACGTGTGCATCCGGAAGCCATGTAT
>JAOZRE010000568.1 GCA_029940215.1 bacterium
GGCCCTAAAAAATGCCCAGATCAGATCCGAAGCAACGATGTCCGTATTTGTCTTAAGGTCGAAAATGAGATCAGATAATGATCTAGTAAGATATTGATGATGGCAAAAGGAAAGGTGCTAGCAGACTGATCTATTTGTTATTTTTCTGTTTAGCACGATATTGCATCATGGCTTTGGCAAAAGGGGTGATCTTTCTTTTCGGCCGTTCATCACTATGAACAGATTCTTCTAGGTCCACGCCTTTTTTAATCTCAGATATGAAATAATGCTTATAGTGATCCAGAAAAAAATTAATCTCGGCCAACGGATTTCCAGGATGGGTCGCCGGTGGATTCGCATCGTTGGACAAATACTCGCCGGTAAAAACCGATCTCTGGTGATGCTCAAGGCAGATCTCGAACGTCTGCTTGATATCCTCATGAAAACTATCCGGAATTTCAGGAGTGGTGATAAAACGTAGCGTTTCCCCATCTCGGGGGTCCAGCTCTGCAGTAATCGTCAATTCTTTGGCCAGTTCAATCGCCTGATCCGCTTCTTTCTTTGTATATGACATGTTTAAGGATGTTTCTGACGAAACCTTTTGATATTTAATTTTTTGAATAAAAACAAAATAACCGAAATGAGCCGAAAGCTATCTCAGCGGCACCATTTCGGTTATTATTTTACAACAATCTATTACTACCGGCTATTAAAAAACAGCGATAACCTGAATCAATCTACTAGGCAGCATTCTGTTTGACAGTGATTGCTGTCTTATACAAAACCGTCAGTATCAACGCACCAATTGAATAGATTCCAATAGTGACCATGACTTCATATAAGCCAACAGAGTACTCGGTGACATGCTCCAGAGGTGTCGGGACAAAACCACCCAGAATCAGGCAGATGCCTTTATCAATCCAGAGAGAGATAAACAAAGAAATACAGGCAATCGCCAGAATATTTTCCTGTTTTCTGATGCTGGGAAAAATCAAAAGTGCGATAGCACCCAGACCCAACAGAAGAGATACCCATGTCCAGGGAACGAGAGTATTATATCCATGCAGACCGGTAAACAGATATTGCAGGGCATGCTGGTGACTCGGGATACCACTGTAGAATGCTGTAAAGAATTCCAGACCGTACAAAAAGAGATTCGTCAGTGCCGCGTAGGTGACAATGGTGGCCAGTTTTTGTATTGCCTCTTTACCTGCGTCGAAGTTCGCTACTTTCCTAAGCAACAGCGCAAGCAAGATCAGAAGAGCCGGTCCCGCTGCAAAAGCTGACGCCAGAAAACGTGGTGCCAGAACAGCTGTCAGCCATAGATGCCGTCCGGGGAGCCCTGCGTACAGGAACGCCGTAACGGTATGAATACTAACAGCCCAGGGAATGGACAGGTAAATAAACGGTTTGATCCACTTAGGTGGCGCCACATTCTTGGCTTCCGCCTGTAAAACAACCCAACCACAGAATATATTCAACAGCAGATACACGGTTAAGACCGTGGCATCCCAGAAAAGAACAGACCCCGGTGTCGGGTAGAAAAACATATTAAACACACGCATGGGCTTACCCATGTCAGCAATCACAAACATCATACACATGGAGACGGCTGCGACTGCCAGGAATTCACCCAGAATTACAATCTTACCAAACTTTTTATAATCATGCAGATAGTATGGCAGAACAAGCATCACAGCCGAAGCTGCTACGCCGACTAGAAAGGTCAATTGGGCAATATAAACTCCCCAGGAGACATCTCTACTCATGCCGGTAACAGTCAAGCCGATCGACAACTGCTGTCCATACGCATACAGTCCTGCTGCAATTAACACCAACAGAACCCCTATCCACGTCCAATACTTTTGACTTCCAGTTAACGCCTTTTCAATCATAAGGTCCTCACACTATATAAAAGACAGATGGTCCTGTACCGAGTTCAAATTTACGCTGAATGGTGTTAGTTGATGCAAGTACCTTTCGAATGTCGGAGTTCTCATCGTTCAGGTCACCGAAGGTCATCGCTTTACCGGGGCATTTCTCAACGCAGGCCGGCAGCAGACCTTTTGCAAGTCTTTCAGCGCACAAGTTACATTTTTCAACAACTCCCCGCTCTCTGGTTGGAAATTCGCGATCCAAACCGCTTTTACCGATAACCTTCAGATTGTCGGCTTCTCGCGGATCTTTCCAATTAAAGCTTCTGGAGCCATAAGGACAAGCTGCCATGCAGAATCGACAACCGATACAGCGGTGGAAGTCCATCAGGACAATCCCATCCGCTCGTTTGAACGTGGCCTGAGTTGGGCAAACCCGGACGCAGGGTGGATTTTCACAATGGTTGCACAGAACTATATGTTTCTTTTTCGTCAGTTCACTGCTGACAAATTGACTGCTCTTACTTGGAAAAACGTTGGCATGGGGCTCTTTCCAGATCCATTTGATTTCATTTTTCAGATCTGCATCCCCATTTGGTAGTCGATGGTCCGGCACATTGTGAATCTCATGGCATACATCGCTGCAAACGGTGCATCCTTCA
>JAOZRE010000170.1 GCA_029940215.1 bacterium
TCTCCCTCAAGCAATTCATATACTTCAATCGTGTTTGCCTCTTTTACCTGTTCCGATTCATTTTTGAGATCTTGAAAAACCCTTTCCTTGATTTCAGATTCGATCAGCTCATATCGTGCCAAACTGCCGATAAACCAGTTAAAAACGTCAAACCGCTTCAAGAAGAACACCCCCCCCCTCTGAACACCTTTCGAGCTATCTTGGAACGTAAAATAGGATTCACCGATGGTTTTCGTCCGCCGCATGATTTTCCGCAGTGTGGTTTCCCCTCTGGCGCCGGGAAAGTCGTCCAGAACAATCTCGTTAAAAATATTGGGAGCGGGACAAATGATCATTTTGCGCCGGTCTGCACATATCAGATAAAATCCTTCACCTTTGGCATGCCGGATAGACTTAATGGCTTCCTTGATCAAGCCCTGTATTTCAAGGTCGCTTTTACTGTCTTTATAGGTGTGGTAAATAATCGAAGAAATATTGTGGGCGGTAGAGACCTGCTTGTTCAATCTCTCCTTCAGGAGGTCAAGAACATGACTGTTCTTATGTTCGATATCACTGATTTTAAGATTGACCAGGTTCCTGATTTTCTCCTTTCTGAGAAAGATATAGTCCTCTTCAACCTTTTTCAGCTCATCCTTAAAAACGTCATTATAGCCGGCGATAAAAAGGTAACCCATCCCCAGGGAAAGCAGTGCAATGATCAGAAGCAAACTAATGAAATTCAGCTTGGCAATGGTTTTCTCTTCAAAATATCTGATCATCTGTCGATATATGAAGGTTAAGGCCGCCAGATCATGTTGGTTGAAAAGATAAAAACCGGCCCGGTAAGCCTGAATGAGACCTCAGTTTGGTCGAAACAAGTGCTTATTCGTTTTGTCTTCTACTTATAAATGTTTTGGAGAGTCAAAGCAAATAGAATAAAATGTTTCCGCTGGCTGCAGTTATTGATTGAATCTATTGCATTATTTGTTTTCCACCGGGGGCGGTAGATCCTTGAACATGGCCGCAAAGTCATCCTGGGAAACCGTTTCGACGACCTCAGGGGGGGTGATGCGCACTCCTTGCACCAGTTGAATCAGCAGCAGCAGAGATGAAACTGTCCAAAGCAGACCGCCTGTGCGCATGATGATATCGATGTCGAATATCACACTCAGTGTAATCGTCAACAGAGAGATGTTAAAGACATAGAACTGGATTCTGGCTGGTTTGTCACCAATGATATCCTTCATTGACGGGGTCTTGATTTTCCCCACCAGGGAGCTGAATCGATGCAGCCAGATCAGAAAGGGAACAATCTTGTAGAGCATACCGTTTGTGATGGCGACCGCAAAACCCAACAAAAACAGTATTCCAAACAGGTAACCAACAGTTTCGTCATATCGGTAGAGATCTACCGGGATCATAAAAACGGCTGGCATCAGGCTAATGAGCCCCAGTTTCCAGAACTGCAGGGTGGTATCCACCATTTTTCGTTGCCGTTGCCAAAGCAGTTTGAGTATCGACCAGACAAAAACCAGCAGTCCGATCAGAGCCGGGGTACCTGCGGCGATCAGCCAGGAACGATCCACTCCGACCAAAAAGCAGGTGCTCAGTACAATAATCGAAAGGGTGATCAGGGCGATGATCAGATAGGCAACCCGATCAGAAAAGGCCTGAGTCAGGTAAAACATGGGGACAACGTGAAACGACACACCGATAATCAGTAAACTGACCCAGCCCAGCAGCCCGGTGGTCATGTGAAGATACTTCAGGCCGGCCCGGTCAATGGGAATATACCACCAGTCATACAGCAGGCCGATCATCAATACGGCTGCCACAAGGGTGACCGCTAGGCAGACAACGGATATCCGCATGGCGTAAACCACCGGTTTGTTAGCCTTTACCGTGAACAGGGCAGCGGACAGTTGAACGAGAAAACCGGTCACCCCAGTCGTCAGCAATATTACAGCTACCACCACCAACGGGATCCACCAGGTTAATAACCCGACTACCAGGGCCAGGATGCCCGCGGTCAGCAGATAGTGGACCCCTCTGGCCAATCCTGTCCAGGGAACATGGCCGCCGACCAGTACCGGTACCATCTGGTAGAATGCGCCGAACATGATCATTGTCAACCAGCCCAGGGTAATCGCATGTACCAGAGCCACCGTATCGAGGCTCCAGGCAGTGATAAACATATTATCGCCAAAAACAGCCAGAATGAGCCCGGCCAGCATGCCAAATGCCGGTCCAGTAATCATGTATCGAAAGGGGATGTCTTCCGGAGGTGCCTGATCCAGGCTGAGATTGCTTGTTTTCATTCAGTTTTCCAGACTAGCACGTGAACTTCCCCGTCATCAGAGATTTTCGTTTCATACTGGCAGTTTCTCTCTTTCAGCTTTTCATAAAGCGGAACGGGGTCTTTTCGGTGGACCATCAGGATGGCGTCATTCCCGCTCAGCGATTCAACGGCTGTCAGTACCTGCTCCATCGGCTCAGGTGGAAACATCTCCCGACAGTCGATGATGTTCAGATCTCTGTCTGTTTTAAAAATCAGATCAACCATGGGTTCTCTTTCATACAGTCTTGGATTAATAAATGAACAATTGCACTTTTCTGGCTATTTGGTCCAGGTCGTTTCCCAGATGCTGATCCGACATCGGGTAAAGGATATTCTCTTCCTTGGAATTGTGCTGCTGAATCAGGATCAACATGGTCTCCGCCTGGTTGAATATTTCCTGGTAATCACCGCTGTCCAGTGATTTTTTCATTTCAGCCAGAACGCTTCTAATCTGTTGATGCTCTGTCCGCATCACCTGCGTGGGACCCCCGCCGCTCATCCCTGTTTTTTGTTCAAAGGCTGGAAAAATAATTTCCTCTTCTCTCCGAAAATGCATTTCCATATTCCATAGAAAGGCTGCCAGTAGTTTCTTCCCCTCCTCTTCATTCCCGTCATTCAAGTTGTTTTCAGCCGTGACATACAGGGTGTCGCAGTGTTTGTGATGGGATTCCATAATCTGAACAATCATGGAAAAGCCGGAACCTTTAGCTACCAGGTATCCGCTCCAACCATCTGAGCCAACAATTATGGGAAGCCAATCGTACTGCCCCCAGTTTTTATCCTGGAAGGCCTTCATAGTCGTTTCAAAATCACCGCTGCCTTTAACCAGAAGTTGTTCCTGACTCCCCATGTTCTTGAAGGCGCTTTCCAGTTCCGCGAGCCCCTGATCGCCAGCCTGTCCGCCTAAATCAATAGTTTTTTCCATTTTTATCCCTGTTTGCTTTTTTGTATTATCAGATAAAACTGCGCATCACCAAATAATTACGGTGGTTACCCAATCTTATTGTCTCTTAAAATTTTATGTATATGCAAAAGTTACAACTCATTACGTTTGATGCTACCTGTCCAAACACTACATTTAAAGAAATATTGCAATATACTAACCAAAAATCCGATGGTACCTACCCGTTTGTGGTTCATTTGTTACTGTCACAAACCGTTTTCTCTCATTATCAGCACAGTTCGTCTGTTAAAAGTTTGACTTTAGTCAAGTAAGCAGATTCTGCTGGAGATCAGAGGTTTTTCAGAAACCCGATATCTGAGCATTGGTCTTTGCCTGCATGGCGCAGGCCTATTTTTTTCCCGAGGACTGCATCACACTTGAATCACGGGATTGGAACAGAAATTTCCTGGTGTTTATCCTTTATTACTGCGGGGCTAATAGAGAACTCTCAATAATACAGATCTGGGTGAACACGATATAAGAACATTATGCTTGTCTGCATCCGCTGCATGTTGGGGAACCAGCTTTGGATCTGGAAATCTACCTGAATTGGATCATGCCAATCTGTTATCGGATCAACTTATTGTAGAAGATAGCGTTTTGCAGTACCTGTACATAGGACTGGGCATTGGTCATCACATCGGTTAAATCAATCTCTTTGATCAGGTTATGAGCGGTTTTCCAGTCTTTGGCAATATCGTATGTGGCATTGGGTTTGAAATCGATGAAACTGGTCAAACTATTTCCTTGAAGCCAGAAAAGAAAATTTCCGGAGTAGTGAGTTGCAAATGCCAGGTCCGAATTTTTTTGAAAGAGAGACATGCCTGATGAGGCATGAGTTGTTTTAAAACCGAGTATATCAATCAGAGTCAGCAATAGATCTACCTGCATTCCAACAATATCGTTTGTTCCAGTCGGAACTTGGAAGTGGTGTCAAAGGATCTTGCCAGTTTTAGTGCCATCGTGAGGATCGTCTGAAAAGGCTTCACATCGGACATTCAATCGAGCAGCTGCGAAATCCTAACCGGACATCACGGGTTCCCGCAATTAACTGCTGTTTCAGTGGTTTCATAACCCATCAAACCCGATAATGCGCTTAATGGCTTCCTGCAGGTTACTGACAGCCAGATGCAGGTTGGCGACAAACTGTTCTTCGGTGCTCATACTCCGGTCGATCAGATCGGTGATCGCCTTCACGGCAAACATGGGAACCTCCATCATTTCACAAACCCAGGCCACAGCGGCTGCTTCCATCTCTTTGATAACCGCTCCGTTCTCACGAATCATTTCCAGGTCCCGGTCGGTCATATCCAGTGAATCCCCGGTAGAAATCCGGCCTCTCTTAAAACCCAGAGACGCCGCTAATTCAGAGGTATCCACTGAAGGGTAGGACCCGATTCCATACTCCCTGAACCTTGGCAGGGGGATTCTCCTATCATGATAGCAAAAAGGGCCCTCACTGAGATAGACATCACCGATCCGGCAGCCATGCTCTGCCATCCCACCGGCTGTTCCGGCGTTAATAATCAGGTCAGGGTTCATCCGGTCTATCGCCAGAAAGGTCATCAGGGCAGCAGGCTGAGTCGCAACGTTGTCTATACCATGTACCCGGCTGCGGCCACTGACAATCACAGAAACCTGTTTTCCTTCATAGGACCCGTCGTAACCCTCAAAGGGCGTTTTTCCCGGAAAGGCCCCATCCTGTTTCTTAAGATCCATCGCTTCGATCAGTGGTGCCGCCTCACTGCGCATGGCAATAATTAGAGCAATATTATCTATTTTCATACCTGATTCAATTAAAAGATAGCATTAAAGTCCCCTCGCCCAAAGATACATTGTTTGTCTATCAGCTGATAATAGAGAGTTGAGGCTTCTGATGTCAAGCATGCGGCACCATGCAAGCTTGATTAAAAACAAAGCGACATTATGCCAATCGTAACTTCGTTTGACTCCTGCCCTTTATTTCCTTATCATCACCCTGACTACTCCCCCTTTTCAGGGTCCCTGACCCCCGGTTTCCGTTGAGAATATTAGTTCCGAACGTGAAAAAAGGAGACGCGTGATACCAACCAACCGACTTGCCCTCAGAATCGCTGTGCAGTTTACTGCGGCATCCCTTATTGTGCTGGCGATTTTTCTGCTGTTTACAAACCGGATACTACACCGGGTTGTAAACCCGGCGGCCAGTGACACGTCGATCGCTTTCCTGCAAAGACTGATGGGGCTGCAGGGCCTCATCATTGTCCTGTTGATGCTGGCCATCCTGCTGTTTCTGGTTTATCGTACGGTGCTGAAGCCCTTTTCACGCCTGATGCAGGTAGCCGGCAAGATTTTAGAGGGGAACTTCGATGTAGAGATCAGGCCGGAAGGCAGAGACGAACTGGGTGTTTTTGCCCGGAGTTTCGAAAAAATGATGCAGGAACTGAAGGCCCGCGAAAAAGAGATCGCTGACACACAACACGACCTTCAGGAGAGCGAGCTGAAGTTCAGAACCATTACCAGTTCCGCGCTGGACGCCATGGTGATGATCGATAACGACGGCCGGGTCACCTATTGGAATGAAGCCGCAGAAAGCACGTTTGGCTACACTGCTGAAGAAATCAGAAACCAGGAATTGTACCGTGTTCTGATTCCGGAACGTTTTCACTATGCTTTTCAGGAAAAGCTTCCAGACTTTAAAGAAGGCGGTGGCGGCGGTATTTTTGGAAAGCCGACAGAGATGACAGCAGTTAAGAAAGATGGGACCGAACTGCCCATCGAGATATCGCTCTCGACCGTTAAACTGCAAGGCAAGTGGAACGCGACTGGTATCCTTCGTGATAATTCCAGGCGAAAACAGGACGAAATAGAGCTGTCACGGTATCGGGAACAGTTGGAAGAAATGGTGATGGAGCGAACCCATGAGCTGAAGGAGGCCCAGGACGAATTGGTCAACAAAGCCATTGAAGCCGGTCGGGCACAGCTGTCCGCCATGATCCTGCACAATATCGGAAACGCCCTGACTCCGGTCGCCGTCCAGGTCGAGGAGTTAATGAAGGACGACCATGAACGACTGGTCGGATACCTGGATAAATGTTACCAGGACTTGATCTGCAAAAAGGAGGATCTGTCTGCGTACGTCAACGAAGACCCTCGCGGACAGGAGGTTTTCGACTTCATAGGCACTCTAATCCAATCTCTTAAGTCGCAGGTGGGTGGGAATCAGAATGCCATCCATAAAATCTTCAGCGCCGTCAGTTATATGGCCGAGATCATATCCCTGCAGCAAAGCTATGCCGGCAGCGAAACCAAGCAATTGGTAAACCTGAATCTTCTGATTGAGGACTCCATCCACATGCAGCAGTCTTCACTCGAAAAAAGGCGGATCTCGATCAAGCTGGATCTGGAGGACAAACTTCCGTTATTGAAAATCGATAAAAACAAACTGATGCAGGTAATTGTGAACATCATCAAAAACAGCTATGAAGCCATCGATTTCATTGAGGATCCAACCATCGACAAGCAGATCTCGTTCCGAACCTTCAGGGAAAAGGAGGAAGTGGGTTTTGAAGTGACGGATACCGGTATCGGAGTTGAAATTGAGAAGGTTGACACCATCTTTAATTTTGGAGAGTCCGCCAAGGGATCTTCCGGATTTGGCCTTTACTATAGCAAAATGTTTGTGGAATCCAATCAGGGCAAACTTGAATTCAACAGCCGGGGAGTTGGTCAGGGGGCCTCGGTACGTATTCAATTTCAGCGATCGGAATCTGGTGATAATCTTTAACGGGAAAAAAGAATGGAACCACCCAAAGAGGATCTGAAAAACAAGCGTATCATTGTCATCGATGGTGACCCCGGCATTCGGGAGACCTACCTCAGCATCCTGTCAGAGCCAAGAAACCGGGAAGTTCTGGCAAAGGGAGCGGAGCTCTTCGATGATGCCTCCAAACTGGATCTCTACCCGGAGGATCAATTTGAGGTAACCCTGGCAGAAAGGGGAGAAGTCGGCATTACTGCAGTTGAAAACGCAGCCAGGGAAAGTCTGCCATTTGCAGTAGCCTTCATCGACATGAATATCCCTGGCATGAACGGAGCCCAGACGGCCAAACGCATCTGGGACATTGACCAGGACGTGAAGATTATTTTTGTGACCGCTTTCAGTGAACACTCACCAGACGATATCAACAGGATTACAGGCCGTGACGACAGCTTTTACCTCAGAAAACCCTTTAACCCGGAAGAGATCAAACAGTTTGCCAGGGCACTGACAAATGAATGGTCACTCGAGCGGGAACGGGAGCAGTTATCCGAGGAACTGGAAGACGTCAACCAGAACCTTCATGAACAGGTTGAGCAGCAAACGGCCATGCTGATCCAGACAGAAAAAATGGCTTCCATCGGTATCCTGGCCACCGGTGTTGCTCACGAAGTTCAAACCCCGATCGCCGAGATAAGCCAGGGCCTGTCCCGCATGAAACCACTGATCGGAATCCTGTCAAACCTGTTGGATGGGTATGAGAATCTTTTCAAAAAAGTTCAGCGTGGTAAAGATAAAAAATACCAGGCCGCAGTTGAGTCCATTTCAAAATTGAAAGAGCACTTGAAAGCCGAAGGATCCCTGTCGTCACTGGAAAACACCATTGAAGAGGTCCTGGCTGAATCCAATAGAATTTTCAAAATCATCAAAGATCTGAAAAGTTTTTCTAAAGAGGATGAAGCGGAATACCGTCTTGTGGATATTCATGAGCTGATAGAGGCGACACTCTATGTGATCCGTGATGACTCCAAGTATGATATTGACATTGAAAAAGAGTTCGATGAGAAGCTACCTCAAATCAAGTGTTTTCCTCAAAAACTTACCCAGGTACTGATCAACCTTCTGGTCAATTCGGCCCAGGCAATTGATGAAAAAGGGGTGATTTCCATTAAGACCGAACGGGTCAAAACCCGGCGACGTGGCAGTGAACCAAAAATCCGAATTACCCTTTCAGATAACGGCTGCGGGATTCCGGCTGAAAAACTGAACCAGATTTTCGATCCCTTTTACACCACCAAATCAGTCAAAACGGGAACGGGACTCGGATTAAGTATCGCCTATGATATTATCAAGGCACATGGGGGAAGAATTACGGTTAAAAGCAAACCGGAAGAGGGGACCTCATTTATGATCACACTACCGAAGCAAATGAATATATAGAGCGGACTTGAACATCAGACCATTGATTTAATTTCTTCAATCTCCTCGAAAATCAGATTGTCCGGATCGGGATCGTCTATGATGGATTCCACCAGTGCTTTTCCGTTGATATGCAGATTATGGTAAATCCGGACTGCTTCCATGTCTTCTCCTTCATCCTTCAGGAAAAAGTCGAAGAACTCCCAGAGAAGCTGATGAAATTGGACCAGGTCATATCTGATAACGGTCTTTTTCTTTTTGATGACCGTCTTGATACTATGACGAAAGAGAATATGCAAAAAGGTACGCCGGTAGGGATTGGTTTCCAGCTCAACCGGTTTCGCATACGTGAGACACTGCTGTCGCCGCGATTCTACACGGTCGTCACCGATATAGTCCAGACTGATATTCTTGAATATATCAACCTGGTAATCCGGCTTCAGAGACTGTTTAAACGCCATGAAGAGAGCTGAATTCATCCCCGTCAGGAGTTCAATCTGCCGGGGTTTATCAAAAGAAGACGGGAACAGCACCCGCCGGTGATCAAGGTCCTTTAACAGCATCTGCACCCCATTTATTGTCTTCTTAACTTTATGCAGATCATAGAGGATGAACTTGTCGGTCTCGTATTGATCCCGTTCAAGAAAATCCCACTCCCCGGATTCATTTTTAACCACTCCATAGAAGTGCTTCAGGAACTGATCCATCAATGGCTTTTCAAATAGGAATTTCATGTGCATGATGAATCGTGCCTGACTTTCCGGTTCTTCGTTCAACACCGACTCCAGGGCAGGAATGATGTAGAATCGAAATCCCTGGCGCAGGTGATTGATACTGACGAACTTCGGATCTGTCAATTTCAGTTTCAATTTGTAAATCTTGCTGACCTGCTCCTTCCAGTAGTCATCAAATGCCCTCATATCCTCGAGACAGGTCAAGATTTTCGCACTGTTTTCCTCTGCCGAATCCCTTTTTCGCTTTTTCTTTGATTCGTCCATATTTGAAAGCCGGTTTTATTAATTGCGATGGTTATAGTCTGAACTCTATCGGTCCTGTTCTGCACACTTACGTTCGAGGTACCAC
>JAOZRE010000171.1 GCA_029940215.1 bacterium
ATGATCCTATACCAGTTCCAGCAGCAGATTTCTGTGCTCCTCCCTCTGTTTTAGTTAAAAGGGAACGCGCCCCGATCAGTGATGTTTCTTGTTCCATTGCAGCAGCACGAGGTGGTCGTCCACGCCGCCTCTTTCCCTTCTGAATCGTATCCGCCTCTCCTTTTTGCGCATGAGGAAACCCCTGCCGATCCGCTTCCGAACCGGCAGAGAGACTTTTAGACACCCCTGTTTCTATAAATTCTTGTACAACATCATCCAGCGAAACAGCATTCGCTTTGCTTTCTTCTCGCTCTTTCAACCATAAATTATGGTATATTTCTATGGATTTCTGCGGAACATCAGAGAACGCAGCCTTGGTATCATTAATCGTCGCCTCCGGTTTCTGGTCCAGAAACTTGAAAATCACCTCATACAGGCCACCTCGAACAGCTTTCTCTGTATTTTTCTGTTTTCTTTTCCAACTCGCGAGATAACTGTTGATTGAGTTCTGTTTTGCATCAGGAAATGTCTCGTACAGGTCTTCTGTTGAAGCACCGTTGTTAGTGTCGAGATAAAGGAATATCATCTCTTTCAACTTTCTGGGATTGACCCGGCTCTTTTTCTCAGTCGTTTTCTGCTGCGTCTTCTCCTGCTTTTTCTTCCAGAACAGGTGATACTCACTGACTTTTGACGGTTGTATCCCCGGCAGAGCTTCACGCAGATCAGCCAGTGAAGATTTTGGCCTTCTATCCAGAAATTTATAAATTTTTCTCTTAATGCTCTGCTCTTTAAAGTCCTGCTGATTGGCGAGCTTTTCCTGTTTGTACTCCTTTTTCGCTCTTTTAATGGTCGTTTTGCTGACCCCTTGCAGTCCATCCACACCTACCAACGCACTTTGTGTCAGGTCAGCGAAATCCATCCCATCCTGAATCAGGTCATCAATAACTTTCTTTACCAGATTTTTCTTACTCATCCCTTCAACTCCAAAATACCGCCTTCAAACCAATTCCTCCTATTTCAGCCTGTAAATCCGCAGGTATTCTCTCATTGATTGATTTATAATCGTGCAGATCATGACTGGGGGATAACCCTATGACACCTGTACCTCTCAAATAAGCGCAAAACATCCAAACTGCTGTTATCAGCCAATCATATCTGCTATGTATTCTTTTAGCAATGACTATTTTCATAAACAACAGGACCCCTGTCAGCCCGATGCGAAATACACATCCTATCAGCTCTCAGCGTGCGCAAAAAACGGCTTAAAATCAACACCCAAAATACAGGATGGTACGAGTACTCTCAATTGATTCAGGCACCGATTCTGTTTATAAGAATACCACTGATAGCCATTCAGGACTAGTTGAGAAGATTAAGGGTTCACTGATATCAAATCCAATCATGCTGATAAATTGAAATCCTTTAATCTGGCCCCTTTTTCTTTTTCGGGATACCTTTCTTTCAGATCAGTGAACAGCCAACTGCACTTTCGACTCATGTCCAATATACCGAAGAAACGTGCACTCCTCCGGCAACTCAAGAACCTTTTTCATATACTCAAACAAACGATCACGAATAGAAACAGCCGATGCATCAAGTGCCTGGCCGGGTGGCAGAAACAACTGCGGAATAATACCACCTCCCCCATTGAAATGATAATCACTGACCTTTACCGGGTAGATTCTGTCGAAACTGCTGCGATCCAGCCACCATACATTCGACTTGAAATCAGGCAGTCTTCGGCTGAAGAAGGGAAACAACAGCCGATTTCCCGGAACCCGCCTGCGACCAAACTCTGATTCCGGCCTGATGAGTAGTTGGATATCTCTCAAACTCAGCAATACGGTTACCGCTCTATTATCATACCTGAACCATCTAAGCAGATCCAACCGACGCAGCCTCTTCCCCACATGATCTGAGAGTTTGTAAATACGGACCTTTGGCAGCAATGATCCTGTAACGCCCGTTTCACTATTGGCCAATGCATTCAACAGATTCAGGCATCTTGTTGCTGAAGCTTTGCTTGTTTTTGTGAACATATAGGGCAAGGGGGCTTGAATATAGGCCAGATAGTCTTCCGAAAGCTGGCGTCTATAATCCGACCTGATGTGTTCCTGTTGAGATGCCCGTTGAATACGATGTTCTATATCGACTACTCGCCACCGCTTCTGTGACAAGACAAGCTTCAGATTCAAATCGATAAAAGCTTCTCCCCATCTCCCCCCCTGAACAACCGGAGTCGTTCTGATATAGCTGATATGTCGCCCTGTTCGATTTGGAACGAGCCGATGATCATGCCCGGCAATGACCAGGTCAAATGCCGCATTTTTCCTTATCACCTCCATCACCGAATTCGCAGGTGGAAGGCGGTTCAGTTTGCTGTTTTCATCATCCCTTAAAGGATATATGCCTGCATGAAAAATACCGATGATCAAATCCGGATGCTCTCTTCTTTTAACAGTTTTAAGCCAGTAAGCCGCTGAAGGTGTAATGGGCCTGCATACAATCCCTTTTAGTTGGTTTTCACCCAGCCACATGTGCGAACCGGGTGTTGAAAATCCAATAATCGCAATTTTCAATCCGAAACGGTGCAGGATGATATAAGGCGTGAACGCTGGTTTGGAGTTCAGGAAGAGGTTGGCCGCCAGCCATGGAAATTGAGAAGCAGGTCGATAGTGCGTCTCAAAAAGGGGGTTGATGCCCAGGTCATGGTTCCCCACAACAACAGCATCATACTCTAATCTTTGGAACGTTTTAAAAAACAGGTCTTCTGCAGCAGGATTTTGATGTGCTTGATGAAAAAAGGATACAAGAGGAGATCCCTGCAACAAATCTCCTGCATCCAGCAAGATCAGATCAGGGTCTTCCAGTCTTGCCTGCCTGATACCTTCCTCGATATGCAGCAACCCTCTTTGTTTCTCATTTGGGTAGACAAATGATGTGGACATCCAGCCATGAAGATCGGATGTCACAATCAGACGTACCTGTGCGGTGCTCGCTGCATACGCATATACGCTGAATACCGGGGAAATCAGGATGTAAATGACGATCATCGCATATAGCAGCCCGTCAGCAGATATCTGATAAAAGACACCCCTACGATTATTGATCATAGTCACCACTTTGCTTCGCAGCTCAACCGCTCTTTATCATCCTCGCAATGTACATACTGTTTCCATCAGTTTCAGGAGGTGTAACGGTCAGGCCTGTCTCAGAATACTCCTCTGTAAATGGGTTTTTGACCCGTTGCAGATTGAACTCCTGGTGAGTTTGCAAAAACGTTTCAATCACCCTGTTATTCTCTTCTGGAAAAAGAGAACATGTGGCATAGACTAACACACCATTTTCGCAAACACTACTGCAGCATAACTGCAATAAATTCAGTTGAACCCTTGCATACTCATCTACCTGCTCCCTTTTTATCCGCCATCGAAGCTCCGGATTTCGGCGCCAAGTCCCTGAGCAAGAGCAGGGGGCATCTATCAACACCCCATCAAACCCTTGAGAGAAATCGGGTAGCCTCAGTCCATCCCATTTCCCTGGGTGAATGTTGGACCAACGACGGTTTTTACAAATACGGCGGTTCAATTCCCGAAACATGCTGTCGTTGATTTCGGTCGCAAATACCTGCCCTTGCGATCCCATCAGGGCTGATAAGTGCAGCGATTTCCCACCGGATCCCGCACAGACATCCCACCAGTTATCCCCTTCCACCGGATCACAAATCAAGCCGACAGCCTGGGACGAGATGTCTTGAATCTCCACCCATCCTTGCCGGAAATCTTTATATTCATTGATGTTAATCGATGATAATACTTCGAGGATCTTGGGATACTGGTCTTGACGACGATATTTAATCTGCCTGGAATCAAGAGCGACAAGAAAAGGGCGAGCATCAGTCTGTTCCATCCGAAGCCAGACAGGTGGCCTGGTCTGGAAGGAGGTCATCCTTTCAATGCTCCACCCCGCCACAAAGGCTGGATTCAAACTCGATATAGAAACAGGACCGATCACTCCGGATATCAGATCAGCTTTTTCCTGAAGGAATTTGCTGTCCTGAAACCGGTTGACACCCTGCACTCCAAGCTGTGGCACCAAAGAGTCAGCCCAATAAACGACTCGGTCATCAACCAGTTGGTCGTCCAGCAAATACCCAAGCAATAGAGCAAGACTCCTTGTATCGGGTTCAATCTGCCTGAGCCAGCCATACCACCTGAAAAATCCGAAGATCGCATTGGAGATAAAACGCCGGTCTTTGGAGCCAAAGCGCCTATTTTTCCGAAAAAAGGCTGACAATTCCCTGTCAACCGGCATCCCATCCAGAAATTTCTTATGAATAAATTCAAAGACACTTTCCAGGGCCCTGATCTGATTTCGATACCTGTTTGATTTTTCCATCATATCACAAAAAAAAAGGTGAGCTGAAATCAATTCAACTCACCTTTCGGTTTCAGTTAAAGAATACTGCTAGTTCAGAGAGCATCCTCCCCAAAGGTTTTTGGTGTTGCCACGTTTCCAAATGTTTTCTCCCGGATACTCTCCTTTCCGACTTTCTTCTCATGATAGTGGAATTTGCCTCTTCTCAATTGAGTTTCCAGCTTGTCAATACACAGGTCGATTGCTTTATACATGCTTGCCGGATCTTCTGCCTCTGAATTCAAAAAAAATCCATTTCCTTTGATAATGGCATGAATGTGATTGCGATGTTTTTCAACACCCATTGAAATGTTCGCATTGAGATTGAAGTCCGTGTATTTTTTTACCCGGCTTACTCTCTCAGTCACATAGTTTTTTAATGCATCTGTAAGATCCATCTGTTTTGCTGTTATGGATACGTCCATACTTGTCCTCCTAGCTTTTAATAAGGATTGAACAAATCATTTATCATGACAAAACCAGGCCGACCCTTTTACAGGTCGCTTTCTAAAAACCTTACCTCTATTAATACAGCAATTGGATGAAAATATCCAGTTGAATTTATGGTTTTCAATTCTTCACGACATTAAAAGGTGTCTTTCATCGACCGGAGAGCGCCTATACGTTCAGTCCGATTCAATTTGTTTTTCGGGTCGACAGATTTGATGACGTCCGGCTGATCAATCCGCAAAAAAGGATTAATATTTTTTTCCAGGCCAACCGTTGTCGGAGTAGAAAACTGCCCGGATTCAATTTTCATCTCAACACTGCGTCGATAGTCCTCCAACGCTACGTTGTTCGGCTCAACCGACTTGGCAAATTCGATGTTTGACACCGTATATTCGTGCCCGAAGTACACGTTCGTATCATCAGAAAGCGCTGCTATTTTATCCATTGCCCGCTCCAGATCTGCCGCCTGACCTTCAAACAACCTCCCGCATCCGGCAGAAAAAAGTGCATCTCCAACGAACAGGTTCCCATCAGCAAGGTATGCAGTACAATACATGGTATGAGCAGGAAGGCTGATGACTGATATCTCTGTTAATCCCAAGGAGAAGGTATCCCCATCTTTAGCCTCAACCCCCTCCACATCCAATCGATTTTCTCCAGCGGGTTTGATAACAGTTACATCCGGAAAAGACTTTTTCATGACATCAATCTCTCCGGCATGATCAAAATGAAAATGTGTGACCAGGATATTATCCAGGTGCCATTTTTTTTCTTCAAGCTGCCGAAGGACGGGTTCGGCCTCTCCGCAGTCTACCAGCGCAGTTTTATTTGATTGTATATCATGAATCAGATAGGCAAAATTGTCGTCATAGTAGGGAACAATTTCAATTTCAAGGTTTTTCATCCTTTTTACCTGTCAAGGGTTCGTTGAATAGTTTCATCCAGCGGCATCAACCACTTCAGGATGGGTCTTCAGATCTTCAGGAATGTTTCCCAATACACCTGCCAGAGACAGGCCACTGGCGGGATGAACAAGGCTGTTGTTCAACTCCAGCAATGGGACCAGAAAAAAATCCCGGTTGCAAAGATCGTGATGTGGAACGGTTAACCGGGGGAATTGGATAACCTCCTCTCCCCAAAGCAGTAAGTCAATATCGATAACACGAGACTCCCATTTTACGCCACTTCTTTTACGACCGATCAGCACCTCAATTCCAGCAATAACATCCAGCACCTCCAGGGGGCGCATATAGCTAATGCATTCTACAACACAGTTTATATATGCCGGTTGTTGCAGATTTTTAAAGGGTCGGGTTTGATAAAGAGCGGAGACTCGAAACTGACCAGGGAAGCGTTTTTTGAGAAGATCCAGGCTTTGAGAAATATACTGGCGCCTTGGGGAGATGTTACTGCCCAACGCCAGAAAAACCAGTTTTTTATCCTCAGTTTTCAATTAGCAGAAAGACAGTCGCGGCTTTAGCCTTTAAAATTTGTAGTGAATATTCAAAAGATTAATGCTGCCCTTGCCCTTAACGGACTTCGAGGTTGCAAAAAACCGCTGTCCTGCCGGATCATTCTGGTAGTCAGGGTAAAATGCAATTCGGGATCGGTTCTGGTCAAAAGTGATCCCACGGATGGATAAGTAAACACCGGCTCCCATTCCAAGTATCCCGCCGTAAGTCGCTCCGACAAGAAACTGTTCAGTCAGACGGCTGAACTTGAATCTCTCCTCAGAAGCGATCGAATCATCAAGCGTCGCCCACCCCGTCAACAACAGACCACCAGTAAGGGATCCCCATAAGACGTTCAGAAAAACGTTCTTCATCGGGGGCTGTGCCTTCATTGCGTACGTTTCAGAAGCCTGTTGAGCTTCAGCTTGAGCGAACACCGGCTTTGCTCCTGCCAGAACGAAAACAAAAAGCACGAAACAGGTAAGCGACTTCTTTGCGATTAGAGACATACATCAGGCCATTTTACAGTTTACTCAACCTAAAACGCTATACGAAGCCGTTTTATCTCAATCTTTCGCTTCCGTCGCTGACAAGTCTAGTCGGAAGTCGGATTGAGCTCTTTTCTAAAGACTTTTGAAGGGTAAAATGTAACAACGGTCCTTTCAGAGATTTCATAAGCTACTTTAGTCTTCGGATTTCTTCCGATTCTAGCTCGTTTATGACGTACTTTGAAATACCCAAATCCTGAGATCATTACCTCTTCTCCAGCTGCAAGTGACTGCTTCACAATTCTCAGAATTGCTTCTACCAGGTTTTTTGCATACTTTCGGTCATGGGTAATTTTTGTCATTACGTCACGAATGATATCTTCTTTAATTCTTGTCATTTCACTCTCCAACTATCGAAACTAATTCCCTACTCCGTATGATAAAAAGCAATATTTGTTCCTGAGGGAACAAAATCGATCGGAGTATTCAAAAAAAAGTAAAAACCGTTTTATAATTAGGCTATTGCCGTTCCAGCAAAAAGCTATCTTCAATTTCAGTATTAAGGTTATAATTTTAATGAGCTGAAATCAATGTTAAAATGTCAGTCAATTCCATTATATCCTGCTTCAATCTTCACCTGTGTTCAGGAATGCAGCAAATAACGCAGCCTCACAGCCGACTGGTAACATTATTTTATTATCTTTCTGATTTTTATTGTCATATGATCAATACGATATATTCGGGTTTTCCTCATGCCCACAGGCCCATCGACACAGACCATACCGGCAGCAATGACACTTGGCTACATTCCAGACATATGCTATATTCAGTGATTAGCGGCAGATGACACAACGGTTACAGCGGGGTTCCCATCCAGAAAGAGAATCCATTTAAAACCGGTTTATACCGGTTTTAAATCAGGACCATGAGGAAAGCCTGTTTGGCGTTGGCAACAAACATGAAAACGCAGTTCTTGCCATTAACGGCAAATAGTTCCGAATTCACGATTTCAAGACTCAAAGCGGCTTTAAGGTTTGAATTCATCAGGGTAGGGACGCCAAAACCCTTAACTATACAATCCCGAGCACACTAAAATGGTGTTGGTTCGAACTCAATTGAGACGAAGTCATTATCTGATCAACAAACTCATAACAGGTTTGATACTCCTGATGTTGCCAACTATGGTTCACGCTCTCGACGACGATATCTCCTTCCCCAAATCCCGGAATAAAAACAGCCCTTTTGATGTTTCAGTCCCAGTCGTTGCCGAGATCAGCCCAGAGTTAGTCACTGCCGGGGGTGTTCTAACCATTCGCGTTTTCGGCCGTATTCGTCAAAACCAGCATCTATATTCCGTCAGCAAACAGGGAGAGTTTTCACCTGACCCGACGAAAATTGTTGTGAACAATCGCTATCTATCAACTGTTTCGGGAGTAAAAGAATCTCCGACGATTCTCATCATTGACAAGGCCTTTGATTTGGCATTGCAGGTACATAAAAGGGAATTCTGGATTTCACAACGTTATCAGATAAACCCGACAGCAAAACCGGGCGTTCGTCAGATAAGCGGTTATCTCCTTTACCAGATTTGCAGTCACAGAATATGTTCCCTGCCTTTGAAGAGTTTTTTTGAAACCAGTATTTCCATTAGCGGTCACTAGCAACAACCTGACTCGATGTGTCCCTATCATCAGAAAAATACAGCCCATGCCTGAGCTTCCTGAAATACAAACGATTGTCAATGAACTTGAAAGGGTCCTTCCCGGAAAACGAATAAAGTCATGCCGGGTGTTGAGAGATAAAATGGTACAGGGAGATCAACACCGATTCAGGCAGCAGGTTAAGAATAAAAATATCCGTAAAATAGAAAGACGCGGGAAGTACATTGTCATCACACTCTCGTCAAGTCAAATGATCATTGTTCACCTGCGAATGACGGGGAAGTTCATTTTTCAACCCCTGAAAAGCCCTGCACAAAAGCATGATCGGGTCGTTTTTGAGTTGCAGAACCAACAGAAGCTAATTTTTTCAGATGTCAGATGTTTCGGAACACTTGAGCTGGTCAATGATATAAACAAGCATAATGGGCTCAGTCAACTCGGATTCGACCCCTGGAGTCGACAGTTGACGGCCGGGATCTTACAAAAAAAACTGGAAAATCGCCAAATCCCTATCAAGACCGCTCTTCTGGATCAAAAACTCATTGCCGGACTTGGGAATATATACGCGTCTGAAATCCTGTTTGATGCCGGTATTCACCCAGACATTCCGGCAAACCAGCTGAAACATGAGAAACTGGCTTCCATTATTCGTTCCATGAGAAAAATTCTCAGACTGGCTCTCAAATATAACGGAACTTCCATATCGGACTATCGACGTATTGATGAAAAACAAGGGATGTTTCAAAATTTTCTAAAAGTTTATGGCAAGGCTGATCAAAAATGTATAAACTGCTCATCCAGTATCATGAAAATTACCCAAAACCAGAGAAGCACTTTCTTATGTCCCGGATGCCAAAAATAATCCCAAATGTAATCGCTCTGATTTGCATCTGTCTGCCTCTGCTGCTTGTGGCATACCCACTGAGCAGCTTTGGAAAAAACATGATGCAGATCGAGACCGGAACCTCTCAGAGTGCATCCTGGCAGTTCACACTTGAATTATCTGAATTGTGGCAGAAACAACATCCTGAGATGGAATCCGGCTTCTCG
>JAOZRE010000569.1 GCA_029940215.1 bacterium
AACTAAGCAGTTCTGACCAATATTCTCCGAAAATAAAAAAAAAGAGAAATGGAGATAATCACATGGCAATGTCCAATGATGTCCCTGAGATCGGCTGGATCAGAAAAAAAGTAAACGTGGCCGATTATTTCATCTCCGAGCACGTTATCAGGTATTTCTTAGCAGGAACTGTGACCATTCCGGAGATTGAGGATGCCATTGCAAATGGTACGGTCATTGAGATTCACAGGAATCCTGAAAGGGATGCCTGTTCATTGGTGTATGGCCATTCAGGAGAGACACCGATCCATGTTATGTGCGCGGATAGCCGAAACGGTTGTCTGCTTATTCTTTATGCTTATGCCCCGTCAAAGCCGACATGGGATGATCCTATTAACAGAGCTAAACAGGGAGATCCGCGAATGGAGGAAAAATTAAATACGTGTTTCTTTTGCGGCAGCAAGATCAAGCAGATCATTGCAGGTAATTTTGATTATCGTTTAGAAGGACAACTTTATGTTGTCAAGCGTATTCCGGCTGGTCTATGTGTGCAATGCGGCGAAAAATATATTACTGCTCAAGTCTCAAAAAAAATAAACAGTCTGATAGAAGAACGAAAGTTTGCTGACACAGAAGACGTTTTTGTATTAGAGTACGACTAAAAGTTTTTTTTTGGGGGGGGGTTGTGTATGGATTAGACCTATCAGAAGAATACTACTTGGCGTTCGGTGCAAGAATGATCGAAGAGAAGTTTCCGAAATACAAGAACCGTATCGCAGTCGGTCTGGCAGGCGAAGGTTCGGAATGTTATGGTTTTGACGACGATTTATCCCGTGATCATGATTGGGGACCCGGCTTTTGTTTATGGTTGACAACAGATGATTGCAAAATAATAGGTCAACAACTCCAGGATGAATACGAAAGCCTACCGAAAAGCTACAAGGGCTTCAAACGGTTGTCGAGTCAGTGGAGTAACAGCAGAGTTGGTGTTAGTGAAATCGGCTCTTTCTATCGAAAGTTTACTGGGTGCTCCCAGACACCGGATACTTTGGAAGGATGGCTTTACATTCCAGAAGAGTACCTATCCAATTGTACTAATGGTAAGGTTTTTACCGATCCTTTATTGGAATTTACTAAAATCAGAAACGCTTTTTTAAATTTTTACCCGGATGATATCAGGCTACTTAAAATCGCCGGAAGGTGTATGACTTGTGCTCAGACCGGACAGTATAATTTTATGCGCTCAGTGCAACGCAAACAACATTTCTCAGCTCTTTATGCGGAAACAAAATTTTGCTCGGATATCATGTCATTGGTGTTTTTGCTAAACAGGCGTTACGCCCCGTTTTATAAATGGCGCCATCGAGCTGTCCAATCCCTTCCGATATTGGGAAAATCTATATATAACAAGATAGGCCTTATGATGACCAGTTCCGATTATACAAAGAAAAATGGGATAATCGAAGCAATCTGTGCAGGGGTAATCGAAGAGCTTCGCAAACAAGGGCTAAGTTCTTCGCGTAGCAACTTCTTGCTTGATCACGGCCCGATTATTCAGAGCAAAATAGTGGAAGAAAACCTAAAAAAGAGAGACGTGTGGTTGGGATAAGCACGCAAAGGGGGCAAGTTGAAAAACATCTTAATTATTGGCGGCAGCTACTTTGCCGGACGTATATTCGTTGAAGAACTTTTAAGACAGAAAAATTGTCATATTTTTGTTTATAACCGTGGGAATAGAGCATTAAACAAAAAGGACGTCACTGAGCTGGTTGGTGACAGAAATGATGAAGAGCAAATCAAAAAAGTTATACCGGAAAGACATTGGGATGCTCTTATTGATTTTTGCGCTTATACTCCGCAACAGATAGAACTCATGCTCAAAACCGTACCCGGTACCTTAAAACATTATATTCTTATAAGCACTACTACAGTTTATCAGAACGTTTATGATTTGCCCATTAAGGAGGATTCTCCCAAGCTTACCGGCTCTCAACCCGAATTGGTGCAATATGCCGATTACGGGTACAACAAGTGGCTGGCTGAGTGCAGGCTAAATGAATTGTGCAGTGAAAAAAGCATTGCCTTCACATCTTTGAGGCCGGCCATTATTTATGGAGAATATAATTACGCCCCAAGAGAAAACTACTTTTTTGATCTTATCAGGGACAGGAAAACAGTTATTTTACCGAATAACAACCTTCCTCTTTACAGCTTTGTTTATGTTGTTGACCTGGCCAGGATAATTATCAAAGTACTTGGTAATGAGAAAACATTTGGCCGGGTTTTTAACATATCAGCTCAGGAATTGGTTTCATATCCAAGAATGATCGAAATCTTTGAGGAAATAAGCGGTAAAAAAATCAATGTCCAAGTAATGAGTATGGAAAATATCAATAAAAATGGTATAGCGTTACCTTTCCCCTTGGATAGTCACCTAATTTATTCAGGTGACAAAATCCGGGATTTATTGAATTTTGAATACACTTCTTTTATCGAAGGAATGCGCAAAACCTATCAGTATTTTATGATGGTG
>JAOZRE010000172.1 GCA_029940215.1 bacterium
GAATATGTTTGAAGAGTTTGGGTTTGGTGACAATATTTTTTCATCATTTTTCGGTGGTGGTGGGAGACGACCGGGGCGTCAGGCTTCAAATTATTCTTTTAATTTTGGCAACGATCCGTTTCAGGGAAACAGCAGGCCTGGCAGCAGTGCCCGGCCCCAGAAACAACAAAAAACAGAACTGGAATTAACTCTGACCCTCGAGGAAGCTGTCTTCGGTGGGAAAAAAACCATTTCATTCAGTACTGAATCAGGGGTAGATAAGATAAATCTGGCTATTCCACCAGGTATTGAGGAAGGGAAAAAGCTCAAGGTAAAAGGAAAGGGTGTAATTGATCCCTATACCGGACAGAGAGGAGATCTTTATTGTAAGATCAATATAGCTCAGCATCCATATTTTAAAAGGGAAGGTGACGATTTGATTATGGAAAAAGAGATCAAGCTCACGGATTTGGTGCTTGGGGCAACAGTTGACATCAGCACTCTTGATAAGAAACGCATTGAACTGAAGGTGCCACCCCATTCAAAAAACAATACGATGTTGAGAATCAAGGGGAAAGGTGTGGCTAAAAACAAGGGCAACAATGGAAATCTACTGGTTCGACTCTCTGCTGTCCTGCCAGAAAAACTGACTTCCAGGCAGCAGGAGTTATTTGAAGAATTGTCTCAGACAGGACTCTAAGACTCAAGATTCATCAAATAATGCGTTAGTTAATGGTGTGGGTAGCTCTTTGCGTCAATGGCGCAGAACGGGTTATCTTGGCCATTAAAAAATGGTTAATAAAAGGGATTAGGAATGTTTTACAAAAAAAACAGCGGCAACTATTTGAATCCAATCGATGGTATCAAACTAAAAACATTGACGTTCGGAGAAAAAACGTCGATGACGGAATTTGTCATGGAAAAAGGTAAGGATCTACCCGCTCATGATCACCCCCATGAACAGATCGGATTCCTGGTTTCCGGCAAAATTGAGTTGGCGATTGGTGATGAAGTATTCAGCGTCAATCCGGGCGACAGTTGGTGCATTCCCGGAGGAGTTCAGCATGCGGCTAATATCAAGGAAAATTCGATAGCCATCGAGGTGTTTTCACCTGTGCGGGAGGATTATCTTCCCTGACAGATGATCAGTCAGGTGGGAAAGAACCCCCTGTTCTTTCCTGAAAACCATTTCCTCACCTATTTTTGGTTGCGATACCGGATCAGCAGTTTTCGGTAATCCATTCCAATATCAGCAAGCGCCGCCTTAATATCTTCAAAATCTTTTAGATCCCCGGTTGTGTGGGTTTCATACCAGTCAATCAATTGACGCACCTTCAATATTTCATCAAGTTGTAACTCGCTTTGAGACAGAGATGCTTTAACCTTCTCGGGGTACTTTTTGGCTGATGCGGCGTTCCCTTTTTTAATTTTGTACTTCGCTTTATAGGCATTAAGTACAGAAACAATAGTTGTTTCACTGATATCGAGTAGCGGCGTGTTTTCCCTCAGCTTGCTTGCAGAAAGTGATAACAAATCATCAATCTTGAAGTATCGTCCTTTCATCAGTTGATTCAAGTACTTCTCAACTCTTTGTTTTTTTGTTAGATTCTTCACTTTATTCCGTATCAATTGAAAGTAGCGTTTTCAACAGTTTGTGGCGTGAAATGTGCGCCAATCTAATTATACACGATCAAAAAACAGACACATTATTAATGCACGATCTGTCTTTAACTATCAGAAGATAATACATATAGGCAAAAGAAAAATCGTATGCGAGAATATAATAGAAGCAGTTACACAGAGGATACAATTGATAATCTGCAGCTTAGCGCGACAACATAGAAGTTGGGAATTGAATGCGGATCGAATTAAGGGAGGTCAGTAAATCTTATTTGGAGGGAGGAAAGAAGCATAACATATTTTCAGATTTGACTGTTAAATTTACGTCAGGCTGTTTTTCCGTTTTACTCGGTAAAAGCGGATCTGGGAAAAGCACGCTGTTGAACCTGATTGGTGGAATCGATATTCCGGACTCTGGTAATGTTTACGTTGGAAATGAGAATCTTTCTCAAATGTCCGACTACAACAGAACTCTTTTTCGGCGGAGAAAGCTTGGTTTTATATTTCAGTTTTTTAACCTGATTCCTACCTTGACCGTTATGGAAAACACCCTGCTGATAAGAGAATTGGATGGACCTGTTGACAAAGAGCAACGGGATATTGCCAGGCAGATTCTGGTAGAAGTCGGATTAGAAGAGAGAATGAATGCAATGCCTGACAATCTGTCCGGTGGCGAGCAGCAACGCGTAGCAATTGCCCGTGCGCTCGCCTACGATCCACCCATCATTCTGGCGGATGAACCAACCGGAAATCTTGATCACGAGACGGGCCGGAGTGTCTTGGAGATGATGGCACGTCTGATCAGGGAAAAGGGAAAAACCCTCATCATTGCAACACACAGTGAGGAGGCAATCGCGTTTGCGGATGATATTTATCGAATAGAAAGCGGATTAATCAAGCCCGTTTCAGATCTCACCTGAAAAGAGGATTGCATCTTACCTATGGTTTCAAAATCATTACTTAAAATCGGCTTTAGTTACCATCGGAAGCATCTGCTGCAAACCTTCTTGATCCTCATTGGTATTGCTCTGGGTGTGGCTGTAGTTGTGGCAATTGATATTGCAAATTCCAGTGTTAGCCGCTCCTTTCAGTTGTCAACAGAAAGCCTGACGGGGAGAACAACCCACCAGATCATCGGTTCTCAAGCCAGGATTGATGAGGAAGTATTCAGAACGCTTCGTGTAGATCTGGGACATCGGAAAAATGCACCGATAGTGGAAGGATATGTTCAGATAAAGGAGTTGGGGATGCGCACCATGAAACTCCTGGGAGTGGATCCTTTTTCCGAACGCCATTTTCGAAATATACTAGGTCGGAGTTCATCAAAATTTTCGTCAGGTGCTTTAACAGGCATGCTGGCACAACCAGGAAAACTCCTGATCTCAGAAGATCTGGCTCTAAAAGCAGGTATTCCAACAGGTAAAAATTTGACCCTGTTTTTTGGTAATAGAGAGAGCCAGATTGAGGTGTATGGCTATTTGAAAAGTCAGGACAATCTAACGCAACAAGCCTTATCCGGCGTCATTATCACCGATATATCAACAGCTCAAGAAATTTTGAAGATGGGCAATCAGATCAGTCGTATCGACTTGATTGTCAAAGAAGGCGATGAAGCCACACTTAAAGTGATTGGCAAAATTTTGCCCCCAGATATCACGATTGTGACACCACAGAAAAGAAGTCAATCAATCAGGCAAATGTCTCAATCGTTCGAGCTTAATTTAATGGCAATGAGCTTGCTGGCACTGCTTGTTGGCATGTTTCTGATATATAATACGGTTACCTTTGCAGTGGTTCAACGTCGCAAAATGCTGGGCATTTTGAGATCCCTGGGGGTGACACGTAAGGAAGTTTTCACCCTCATTATTTTTGAAACGATCATTTTTGGTACCATCGGCAGTATTCTGGGACTTGGACTCGGTGTGCTTCTGGGACAGGGCACGGTGCATCTGGTCAGTCAATCCATTTCAGATCTGTATTTTGTATTGTCTGTCAAGGTTTTTGACGTATCCTCATTTCATCTTATCAAAGCAATGGGACTGGGTTTACTGGCCTCTTTCTTTTCAGCCCTGTTTCCTGCTCTGGAATCAATTCAAATTGCGCCTGTTGTTGCTCAACGACGATCCTCTCTGGAGGGGTACACAGCTAGAATGCTTCCACGTCTGTCTATTGGGGGGCTTGTCCTTCTCGCAATCGGGAGTGCCGTGTTGATTATTGAGACCCGGCAACTGGTATTTGCATTTGGTGGGCTTCTGTTTATCGTTTTTGGTGCCGCATTGCTTGTGCCATTTCTTTCAAAAATAATCGCCTCCGCCGTATTAAACGTGTTCCATGTTAGGTCCGGATTAGGGATCGGTCTGGCATTGCGCAATGTGACACGATCTCTCAGCCGTAGTGCCGTGTCCATTTCAGCTCTGATGATAGCCGTATCAGTTATTATCGGCGTGGGAATTATGGTTGAAAGTTTTCGATACAGCGTAGTTGACTGGTTGAAGAATACCATTAAAGCAGATATTTACATTGTGGGCGTTAATCGCGAATTCCCCGTTATTGAAACATCAATAATAAAACGTCTTGCTGAGATTCCAGGTATCAAGGAGCAATACATCATACGTTCATTCAAGATAGCATCAGGTAACTATGCAGGCGTTTCTGTTATGGCCCAGGATCGTGAAATTATTCAGAGAAAATGGATCTGGAAATCGGGAGACAAAAAGGAACTCTACGCCCAATTTAGCGGGGGAGGTGTTTTCGTTTCGGAGATCTTTGCCTGGAAAAATGGAATGGGAGCAGGTTTTGGAAACAGTATAAATCTGATGACAAAGAAAGGACTTAAGACATTCCCTGTCGTCGGTATATTTCAGGATTTCTCATCCAGGCAGGGCATGATCGTGATGGATTCCCGTGTCTATAAGAAGTACTGGTTAGACAGTCGGATTTCAGGTATTGCTTTGACAATCAATTCTAGTGTACCCGTCGAGAGCGTGATGGAACATATCAATCAAAAGCTGGCCGCTGATTACCATTTCATGATCTCATCAAACGCAAGCATCAGGAAAGCAGCCATAGATGTTTTCGATAGAACTTTCACAATTACAATAGCATTGCAGATTCTTGCTGCTCTGGTCGCTTTTATCGGCGTGTTTAATTCAATCATGTCTATGATGCTTGAACGAACAAGGGAAATTGGTATTTTAAGGGCAAGTGGCATGACGAGAATACAGCTGTGGCGCATGGTAATGGCAGAATCGGGGATTATAGGGGGATTGTCCGGGATATTTGCTCTTCCACTGGGGACCGCGCTGGCATGGATTCTGGTATATATCATCAACAAGCGCTCATTCGGGTGGTCACTGGACTTTGTTGTTGAATATCACCATTTTATACAGGCGCTTGGGATATCAGTGCTCGCATCCCTCACAGCCGGCGTTTATCCTTCCTATAAAATTGGCAAGCAGGCGATCGTGGACGCATTGAGAACCGAATAACCATAATGAAAAAACGGATAGTCATTATTCTGTTAACAATACTTTTTGCGTCTACAGGACTTTACCTTACGATTGACAAAGGTGAGCAAAATATCGTGACCTCAGATGTTTCGCGTGTTCTTTCAGAAGACCCAGACTCAAAAAACTATAAACATGCTTTGCATCCAAGACAGTTTTCGTTTCCGAAAGATCTGGGACCACACAACGATTTCCAAACCGAATGGTGGTACTTCACCGGGAACCTTCACACATCGACTGAAAGGCTTTTTGGCTACCAACTCACATTTTTTCGACGGGCTATTTCCGATAAGCCCGCTTCAGGAGAGTCCAAATGGCGTTCCAATCAACTGTACATGGCTCACTTTGCTGTTTCTGACATCAGTCAGAACTCATTTTTAACCTTTGAACGGTTTTCAAGAGGAAGTATGGGTCTTGCAGGAGCAAACGGCATTCCGTTTCGGGTGTGGCTGGAAGATTGGGAAGTGACCGAAGCCAGCTCGAACCGCTGGATGCTGAAGGCCAGGGCAGACGGTGTCATCCTACAGATTTCACTGAAGCAGCTGAAACCAATGATTCTAAATGGAAAGCAAGGTCTGAGTCAAAAAGGGCCCGAAGGGGGAAATGCCTCCTACTATTTTTCAAATACACGTATTGAAACGCAAGGGCACCTCAGCCTGGCTGGACAAACCTTCAATGTGACGGGATATAGTTGGCTGGACCGGGAGTGGAGTACCAGCGCATTGAGTCAGGATCAGGTCGGATGGGATTGGTTTTCAATTCAGCTGGATGATTGGAACGATATCATGCTGTTTCAGATCAGGCAAAAAGACGGTGGTATCAGCCGGTTTTCTTCCGGGTCCTTTATTGATTATAAGGGGATTGTCTCTCATCTAACATTAGATCAGTTTAAAATAGATGTCCTGGAATATTGGCAAAGCCCGATATCCCGAAAACGATACCCATCCGCCTGGAAAATTCAAATCCCCTCAAAGCAGTTGAGTTTTAAAGTAACCCCTCTGATGAATGATCAGGAACATCATCACAGCTTTTCATACTGGGAAGGTGCTGTTAAGGTGCATGGTTCTGGCGTTTCAGGGGTGGGTTATGTAGAAATGACGGGCTATTCACCCTGACGGCATGACAGGTCGGTTAGGACTTTTCATGACCAAATAATGTGATAGATTAACCAACCCCCATGTTTTAAAAAAACGCTGAAGTCCTGCCCCGTTATTTACCCTGCATTGAAAGTATACCATTGTTTTAACCCTGGTAATAATTCTTACCAACCATCAAAACTGCCATTGAATTTAAAATCTACTTGACAATTATCCCCCATTAGTTCAAATACTAGTCGGGATTTAACTGAAATTTTGTGAAAATTAATTTTTCACCCTTGAATTTGTTTAATAGTGAAAAATTCAGTTTTCCTGTTATGGTAGATCAAAAAACTATATGTCAATCAGTTAAAACAGTTGCTTCTATTTTAATTTGTATCGAAATGTTGTATTCAAGGTATCATTTTTAACACCATCTATGGGAAAGTTATGAAGAGGTTTACAATATTCATCATTTTAATAATAATGGCGGGATCCAGCAGTTTTGTCTTAACCAGCTGCAGTGGGTCAAGCAAGAGGGCAAGCAGCGGTAAAGGTTCCAGTATAGCGGTTCAAAATCGCAACTCCTGCAAAACTACCAGACCGTCTAGCAGAGGCCCGTTGCATATAGTTAAATGTGGTTTTAGATAAAGTAAACCCCGATAGAATACCCACTTTCGGATCTATTACCCGACAAAACTTCGGAAAACAACGATCTGATGTTACGGTTGTTCACTCTACCAATATCTCCAGTATCAATCTAACAAGGCATGATTTTAGAGTGGGCAGTGATAATCCTGCGATCCAATTCACCGCTGTCGGCGCCTCGGGCAAAAAAAACTCTTGCCCTATAGCTCTTGCCCGAGCAATCACTTTGAGATTACCATTAACATACATCATTTCGTGCTGAAAATTGCTGTAAAACAGGCAAAATTCATTGGACAAATCCAGCAAAAAACCCCGTCAAAGTGACTACAACAGAAGGATTTCTATGTCATACGAACAAATAAAATATGAAACAAACAATCAGATAGCAACGATCACCATCAATCGTCCCGAAAAGATGAACGCCTGGACATTTCAAATGAAAGACGAAATGATTGATGCATTTGATGTGGCAGATAAGGATGACGATGTCAGAGTCGTGATTGTGACCGGTACCGGTAAAGCCTTTTGTGCAGGTGCGGATCTGGACCCCGAGCGGTTTGGTAGTAGGCAGGAGAGTGATGGACTAACGAATCCGCCCAGGGATTCAGCGGGGCAGCTAACGATGAAGATATACGACACAAAAAAGCCTGTCATCGCTGCTATTAACGGGCATGGTGTTGGTGTAGGCAGCACAATGACACTGGCCATGGATATCCGTATCATGGCAGACACAGCAAAAATGGGCTTTGTTTTTAATCGCAGGGGGCTTGTACCTGAAGGGTGCAGCACCTGGTTTTTGCCAAGAATCGTTGGTATTAGCAAAGCTGCGGAATGGATGTATACCGGAAGACTGATTGGTGCAGACGAGGCCTATCGCTGTGGCCTTGTCAACCAGGTAACCACTGCGGAAAACCTTATGGGTACGGCCATTTCAATAGCCACAGATATTGCATCAAATACTTCGGGCCTCTCCACTTCTTTCACTCGACAGATGCTTTGGCAGATGCTGGGAGCTGACCATCCGATGGAGGCGCATAAAATTGAGTCCAGGTGTCTTCACTATATGTTCAGTTCTGATGACTTTAAGGAAGGGCTTAGCTCATTTTTGGAAAAAAGAGACGCAAAATTTCCGCTGAAACCGGAAAAGGATCTACCTCCCTTTTTCCCATGGTGGGAGCAAAGACCGTATGCTATTGACTGACAGACTGTTTTACCAATACCCATCATCTTTCTCAGTGAAGGGTGAAAATCATTTATCAGTCACTCAATACACTTGCAGAGGAAATCACTACAGAGAGAACTAGGTTTGAACCAGGGGCACCTTAATCAGGCTGTAAAAGTTGGAAAACGCAGAGTAGGGGTGTAATGTACCCTACCCTTGTTGCAGCGGATTTAAGTTTAATAGTGTTGCTGCGAAATTGGCTAGAGGCTTTAGATTATCAAGCTCTTAAAATACAGACTTCAGGGTAATCCTGGGTATATTCGCAACTATACAGGTCATGCTCATCAAAGCTCACTTGCAGGGGTGGGAAAGAAATTTTTGTGAAGTTGATCTTCCCCGGACTGTTTCCAATTCGGTTATCATCTCCAGGCGACATTCCAGTCAAGCTCACTATAAAAAGAACCGCCGCCGTTATTAGGATCGTTGTAAAACTGCTCTGCTTTAACCTTCTCATCTGACCTCCTACTAACCGATACACTCAGTTAAGTTACTGTATTATATTGTAAAGATATTGAAATACTTGGTTTCGAGCTTTGAAGTTAATTATAATTCTGCATAATACTTGCCAAATTGTAATTGTGGCAATAATACAATGCTTTAAGAAATTACGATTGTATAGCAATTAAGATATCCTCGTAGTTTTTGCTGAAAATGATCGAAAATGGTCGAAAAAGTGATGTATTAAGCAGAGATTTAATCGAAATTGGAGTGTTAAACGGGATGGATATACACGAGGCTCGTTGTCGAGATTGAAAAAGCGAGATAATATCCTGACTACCTTAAATTCAGACCGGTTCGCTCAAGAATCCAGTCACAAATTGACTCTGCGTCCTCAAAACCAAAGAAGGGGATATCAGATTTTGGGGCTTGGTCACTGACTAACGCGTCAATACTAAAAGCAGGATCTGTGTATAGAGAGGTTTTTCCTGTTGATGGCCTGTAAACTTCGATTTTTAGACCAGGTTCATTCTTAAATCCTTCAGAAATGACAAGGTCGAAATCACTAAACCATTCCTGAACGATGTCTGCGAGCGACTGTTCCGGTATACGCTCAGCATATAAGGCCAGCTGATTTTGCGATAACAATAGGACTTGCTGGCTTCCAGCTTCCCGATGACGCCAGGAATCTTTTCCGGGTTTATCGAATTCAGCTTGGTGGTGGGTATGTTTTATGGAACCAACCTTGATGTTTCTAAGGCGGAAGATTGATATCAGACGGGTTATCAGGGTTGTTTTACCGGAATCGGATCTGCCAACAAATGAGACATGCTGGACACTCATCATAGATTTTCGGCAGCTTGTAAACGTTCCTCTTCTTTTTCAAATTTTTTCATTTTTTCATCGTATTCAACCATCTTATTCCAGCGGGTGAGCAGATCCTGCATTTCTTCTCTTCGCTTCTGTGACTTATA
>JAOZRE010000570.1 GCA_029940215.1 bacterium
CGATTGGTGGCGGTGGAGTGGCCAATGGATCGGTCCCGACGCCGAATATCGATGCCATCGGTACTGAAGGTGTACAGTTTACCAACGGCTATTCCGGTCACAGCAGTTGCGCTCCCTCCCGGGCCGCTCTCATGTCGGGCCGATACCCAACCCGATTTGGATTCGAGTTTACACCGACTCCAGGTGCCATGCTCAAGGTCGCCAACATGCTTGCGGAAGAGAAGGAAGGACTACCTCCCGCCATTACTCATTTTGACGAAAAGGCCGATCAGGCTGTTCCCTATGAAGAGATGGGTATGCCGACGGAGGAGATCACCCTGGCTGAAACCCTGAAACAGTCGGAATATCATACGGTTCATATCGGTAAATGGCACCTGGGGCTTTCCAATAAAATGGGACCGAATGACCAGGGTTTTAACGAAAGCCTGTTGATGCGCGGCGGTCTGTATCTTCCTGAAGATGATCCCAATGGGGTCAACGTCAAGCTGGATTATGATCCCCGCGATCGATTCGTGTGGAAGGCATTTCAATACGCGGCCAACTTTAATGGCGGAGACGCGTTTGAGCCCAAGGGGTATTTGACAGACTACTATACGGATGAAGCCGTGAAGGCAATAGAATCCAATAAAGACCGGCCTTTCTTCCTCTATCTGGCACACTGGGCCCCTCACAGACCCCTCCAGGCGACGAAGGCGGATTACGACGCGCTTTCTCATATCAAGAACGAACGCCTGAGGGTCTATGCCGCCATGATCCGGGCACTGGACCGGGGTGTCGGGCGTGTCATGGAGGCCTTGAAAGCGAACGGTATTGACGACAACACGCTGGTGATATTTACCTCCGACAACGGCGGCGCCGAGACGATCGGGCTTCCAAACATCAATCGCCCCTATCGCGGCTGGAAACTGACCTTTTTTGAAGGGGGCGTCCATGTTCCCTATTTCATGCGCTGGCCTGGCAGGATCAATCCCGGAACGATCGTCGAAGAACCGGTCCACCACTTTGACCTGTATTCAACAGCCGCCGGCGCTGCCAAAGCGGAGGTGCCGACCGACAGACGAATGGACGGTGTCGATCTGCTGCCCTTTGTTCCTGGTATCAAAGGAACGACTCCTGCCAAACCGGGTCAGGCACCCCACGAAAAGCTTTTCTGGCGGGCCGGAAACTACCATGTCGTGCTGGCAGACGGTTGGAAGTTTCAGCGGGACGGAACTGCCGGCAAAACCTGGCTGTTTAATTTGAAGACTGATCCGACTGAGCAGACCAACCTGTTTGAGCAACACCCGGAACGGGTTAACATCATGGAGGCGATGCTGGCTAAGCACAACGCCGAGCAGAGAGAGCCCGCCTGGCCGTTTATGATTGAAGCCCCGATTCCCATCGATAAACCATTGAATGTACCAACAGAAGAGGGTGATGAGTATATCTATGTAGCAAATTAGTAAAACACATTGTAAATACTCTTATTTCGTTAATAGCATTTGTAATAACGAGGGCACCTGTTCCTCAGTGATGAAGTTAAGTAAAAAATAGAGGGCACAAATCATGGCTATCACATTTCCAACACCTAAAATGATTAATGTTGGTAAAATCAAAATGGAAATATATGAACAGGGAGAGGGTTTTCCAGTAGTACTGGTTCACGGATTCCCCGAGATTGCATATTCCTGGCGATACCAAATCCCGGCACTGGCCGAAGCCGGATATCGTGTTATTGCCCCCAACCAGAGAGGATATGGGGCAAGCGACAAACCCGAACCGGTTAACGCATATGATCTAAAAAACCTTTGTGGAGACTTGGCAGGACTGCTGGACACACTCGGCCTGGAAAAAGCAGTTTTCATCGGTCATGATTGGGGGAGTATAGTGGCATGGCATATGCCGCTTTACCATGCGGACAGGGTCTCCGGTGTGATAGGGATGAGTGTCCCTTTTTCTCCACGTCTAGAAATGGAACCGATTGCTTTTTTTGAAGAGGTCTTTGGTCCCGATATGTATATTGTCCACTTCAACCGTCAGCCAGGGGTTGCAGATGCAGCCTTTGCTGCTAATATCGATCGGTTTTTAACCAATATTTATCGTCATAAACAGTGGGAGGATCTTGAATCAGAATCGAGCAATAATGGTTCCAGTTTTGGTTTATCGATGATGAGTATGCTTGATGTGGTAGATCCGCCTGGAGAATCGCTCATGTCTGAAGAGGAATTAGCGGTATATATTGAAACATTCAGAAAAGGGGGATTTACTGGTCCCATCAACTGGTATCGAAATTTTACTCGAAACTGGGAACTATCCGTTGATTTACCGCAGAAGATCAATGCTCCCTGTGGAATGATATATGGAGAGTACGACATGGTGCCTAAAGGAGGTGATGTGTCACAGTACATTCCAAACCTGGAGACCGTTACTTTTAAATGCGGGCATTGGATCCAACAAGAAAAGGCGGAAGAGACAAATGCTTTTTTGATCGACTGGTTAGAGCGGAACGCTCCCCAGTGACGGGATA
>JAOZRE010000173.1 GCA_029940215.1 bacterium
ACCCGCTTAGCAAGGAACGGTCGTACTTGAAATAGATTCTCAGCATGATGGGAATGGAAAAAACATACTGCCGGTGAGGAACCGGATAAAGCACATTTTCGTCCAGGTGATGACCAAGAATAATCGCCCGTTTGGCCTGGCTTTATGGACAGCAACACCTTGTTTTGAAGGAAAACCGACATTATGGAATTGGTCATCATACGACATGGATTACCACTACGGGTCGAGAATAAAGATAATACACCGGCAGATCCGGAATTAAGTGAAACGGGAATAGAGCAGGCAAGGAGGCTCAGCGAGTGGCTGAAAAACGAAACACTCGATGCTTCGATTCACTGTGGAAGGTGGGTTCTAATAAAACTATTAAGCAAGGACACTTACCAACAATCTTCCGGATCAATATTCAAAATCAGAGAGATCGCTTTTTTTAATTCCACTATCTGATTATCTGCTATTTTACCAATAAGACCTGCGAATCGGACATGACTGATTGCTCTGATCTGAAAACAGTCGATTTCTGATTTTTTTTGAAGTCCATTTTGATTGTTCGGTTCTACTGCCACAAGGAAAGGATTCTCTTTCCACTGCTTTTTCCAACCGGTAATTGGCACGACAAGGGCCAGTCTAAGGTGTTTTTCATGCCCTCGGTTTAACACAACAACAGGCCTTTTCTTCTTAATTTCATCTCCAATCGTCGGATCAAGATTTACCCAGAATACGTCACCTGTTTTCAAAGTCCTCTCCATCTAGTGAGTTAAAATAGTTCTCATACCCTGCATTTCCAATCCGTTCAATTGCCTGATTTTTTTTGATGCTGCGAAGCTTTTTTCGGTCGGCTTTAATCTTTTCTTTTATGGCCGTCCTCATGTATTCGCTATAATTGCTATAATCCAGCAGTTTATATGTAGCTTTAATAAACTCATAATACTCCCGATCAATTTGAAATTTCGCCTGGGTCATCATTGAAACCTCCTAATTTTGTAGTTGTTGACCTAGTAAATGGTACTAGTATCTAGATACTTAATCAAGGCCCAATAGTTAGTACCAATATCGTCTTACAAATTAAGGTCTATAATAAAATAAGGTATTGGCAATTTCCAGTATCAGTAAATATGTTGTATTTTAAGCTTCATCTGGTAGCTCAGAACTACGTTTTGGGATATCATGAACCAGGTCCGGGAGGTTGTACTGGAAATAAGCGACAAACGAAGCGCGAAAACACTGCTTCATACTGTTGTTATGAGCACTGTATCTCCGGACGATATCAAACAGGTTCAGGAAGATCTGAATGAAAAAGACCTTCATTACATACATCTGATGGATGCCCCGGTAAGTGGTGCCCCGCTGAACGCCGAAGCCGGAAAAATGGTCATTATGGTGGGTGGCGATGAAGCCAATTTTGAGATGATCAAACCCGCCCTTGAAGCCATCGAGGAGACCATTATTACTCGGGTGAACTGGGCAAAGGCAGTGCCATGAAGCTTGTTATCGGAAGATGGGATGGAAAGCCGGAATCAAATATCGGACAGGTGGCGATTTTTGACTTTTTAGTTGGGGTGAGTTTGATGCTTATTAGTCCGATATTTTAACAGTCCCATTGCCGTGTGACTGAGACATGCTGACACATTTATGAATCAGATTCTTTCAGGGTTTTGCTGAGGTCAACAAAAATATCGTTGATTAATCGCTTATGAATCAGTCCCATTATAGTATTGAGAATGGGAACAGCCTCTTCAACCATCCTGATAATACTATTGGTATCTTCTTTAGCAATCAGACGATCCAGCACGTATTTCGCTTCTTCAGCCACCAGATTCTCCACCATGTCCCGATGAACTCTCAGAATCTTCATATCAAATCCCAATTCATCGGTGAGTCCTACCTCCCTCAGCTTGGTTATACACTCCAGAAAACGAATATCGTCACCATCGTAGTAGGTTCGTTTTCCTTTGCGAACGGGCGTTAAGAGGCTGAAATCTTCCAAGTCCTTAATATCTTCCTGGCTGATGCCTGTTTTTACAGAAAGTTGTTTGGCCGTCAGGTTTTTTGCCGGCAGCACTTCTTTCATATTTTTAAACAACCGTCCATCGATTTCCACCAGTGTTCTAATCTCATCAACACTCATCCTCCCTTTCTCATTAGTGATCATTTTTTTGATGACTGAAAGAGGTAAAAACCGTTTAGACTGAAGCTCTTTGACCAGACGGATAGCGCTAATATGTTCCTGGTTGTAATAGCCCATATTGGCCGATGTTTTGATCGGTCTTGGAATTAATCCCTCTTTGACATAATACTGAATCGTCCCCTTGGCTACACCTGTTTCGGCTGACAGCTGTTTAATGCGAATTAATTTCGGGAGTTTACTCTCTTTTTTCAATTGAATCCTTTCGATAAAATGGGAAATAGTCATTCATTTTACAGCCTAAAAAGACTGTGTGACCGTTATTCTTATAAGGAATCTCTGAAATGGTAAGTTTTTCTCATGATTAGCGTTTTTCAGAGGGCCCTTAATTCTAAATATCACTGCTATACCAGAAATGTACAGGCAGCAACTATCCATATTTGATTTTACAGAGGCATAACGGGGAAGCCCCGGCGACATGAAGAAGCCCGGCAATTCTTTATCTGAGATATTGGGAAAGCGGACCTCTTCCACTCAATAATAAAGCTTGCCTACAGGTTAACCAACAGTTCTTTGGGAACCTTTAAAAAACGCAGGATTTTTATAGCCTGGATCGGCCTGCGTGGAATTCTACAGATTTTGATATTGCCCTGCAGTATCTCCTTAAGAGGGCTGGTTGAGCCTGAAAGAATCTTTGCCAGGTTTAGATATGAACTCTTGATATGGAGATCAGGACGAGGAGCCACTCCGTTTTCCAGGAGAATAGCTTCCCCTGAAAAGTTCACAGTGACTGCAATGCCTTTCTCCACTTCAACTGATACACGACCCCGTAATTTCAGTCCCTGTCGGTTTTTGTAATCAAACTCCTCCAGGTTTTGCTCCAGGTATTGCTGTATCATTTTCCCCAGTCCGTTTAAAGCCTGTTCCGTTTTAGCATTGACATTTATCAGGCTGTTTGATTCCGGTTTTTGATATCGCATCATACGAATACTCTTTTTTACGGTAAAATAATTTCTTCTTTTCCCATCTCTTTAAGCTGCGTGTTGTAGCAAATAGCCCAGCGGCGCAAAAGCGGCGTCATTTTAAGCAGCTTTGTAGCTTTGCCTTCAATTTTCAGGCGTTTGCGGGTTATCGCCAGCATAACATTCAGTTTATTGGACCAAGTGCGGTGGGCATCATCTGCGCTTAAACTCATGGTAATCATGGCAGGTTCTGGTGGTTCGCCGCGGCCATAAGTGGTCTCCTCACCCCTGGAATCCATCCAGATTTTAATATCCGGATCGTGATAGATGTACAAAACCAGATAATCCAGCCCTTCGGTTTTTTTAACAATGATGGGATCATCGCCAGCTTTTTCCAACATACCGGTGACTGCTTCATAAACTTCGTCAGCGTTATTCCAGAATTCAGACATGATATCTCCTTTTTTAAGTATTGATAAAACCGTAAAAACTCTAAAAATCGCCTCATCCCGGCGTTCGCCAAAATGGCACCTTTGTGACTTTTTGCGGGATTATCAAGTATTGAATAGTGAAAAAACTTCGCCTAATCAGCATTGCCTAAAAGAATTTTGAACCAGTGACTGTCGTCCCTGGTCTGTTTGAAATTTATATGAACTGTTTTGGACTGTGTGAACTCATAAAATCCTTCCAGTCCGCCCTCTCTTCCCAACCCACTTTGCTTATAACCCCCAAAAGGGTATTCGGGGTTCAGAGTATGCCAGTCGTTAATGAAGACTGTACCGGCCTGCAGTTGTCGCGCAAGCTGGTTGGCACGTTCCACATCTCCAGACCAGATTCCTGCATTAAGCCCGTAGCAGGTATCATTTGCCATCTGCACGGCCTCTTTCTCACTTTCGTAAGGAATAAGCGCAATGACAGGACCGAAAATCTCTTCTCTGCTTATAACCATTTGTTGCGTTGCATCACCGAACAGAGTGGGTTGTAGAAAAAAACCATTTTTCAAGGTTTCATCCTCGGGAATTTTTCCACCTAACAACAATGTTGCTCCCTCATCGATGCCCTGCTGTATGTAATTCATCACAGTCTGGCGTCGCCTGTCATTAATCAAAGGACCCTGATCGGTATCTATATCCAAAGGATCTCCTAATACCAGCGTCTTTGCTCTTTCAATCAGCAATTCGTTCAGATCAGAGTAAAGTGTTTTTGGTACGTAGATCCGGCTGCCTGACATACAGACTTGCCCCTGATGCAATAGCCCACCGTAAAGAATTCCATCGGCGGTCATTTCCAGATTTGCGTCATCCAGTACCAGGGCCGGGTTTTTCCCCCCCAGCTCCAGTGTGATACGCTTGAGGTCAATGGACGCTTTGGCCATGATATCTTTCCCGATTGCCGAAGAGCCTGTCATGCTGATTTTATTCACCGAGGGATTCAAGACAAGAGCGTCTCCGGTTTTTGATCCCGGACCGTTGACCAGATTAAAGACACCTTTTGGTAATCCCAGCTTATCAATCAAGCGAGCGAGGTGAATCAGGCTTAAAGGAGCATGGGAAGAGGGTTTTAAAACTACACAGTTACCAGCGATCATGGCCGGGAAAATTTTCCAGCAAGCCAGGAAAAGCGGGAAGTTCCAGGGCACAATACAGCCGATCACCCCTAAGGGCTCCCGTACTATATAATCCCAATAAAGAGCAGGAAAGTCCGCCTGAGCCCGGGATTCAGGATTAACCAGGTATTCAGCCATTTCGGCAAACCGTTTACAAAAAACGCCAAGCATGGGCACGACCATGCCAGACGTCAGACGGATGAGCATACCGGTATCCATGGTTTCCGCCTCGGCCAGTTCCATGGATTCATCCGCGATCAACTGCTCAAGTTTAAAAAAATAAGCCGCGCGATCCCTGGGGTCCATGCCGCTCCACTCCCCTTTATCAAAGGCAGTCCTGGCTGCCTTTACCGCCAGATCAACGTCTTCTTCCAATCCCAATGCCACGTGGGCGAGTGATTCGCCGTTAAAAGGGTTAATCGTCGGAAAAGTTCCGCCGTTAACAGCATCTACCCATTCGCCGTTAAAATAATTTCCATATGTTTTCATGAGTTGGGTCTCACAGAAATTTTGAGTGCCTTACTCTCAGGGTTTCGAGCCATTTCGTACCCATCGAGAATACTCTCAAGAGGAAGTATATGCGTCCAGAGAGCTGAAAGATCAATCCCACTGTACTGCATCAGATCCATTTGCCGTTTCAGACGATTGGTACCCGATGGACAGAGAGTGGTGACAAATCGGCGGTGATAAAAAGCATTTGGTGTCAGTGAATCGTGCGAAACCGGAATTTGCAGATCACTAAACTCAATACCGTAGACTCCCAGGCTGGAAACCGCACCACCAAACCGTGCTGCTTTAAAGGCATTGTAGAGGGTTTCCTGCTTACCAATAGCTTCCACGGCTATATCTACACCAAAATCGTCGGTCATTTCCAGGAGTTTGTAATTCAGATCACCTTGGGTTGGGTCAAGCGCTTCGTTGGCACCCATTTTTTTAGCGATTTTCCGGCGAAAGGAACTGGGCTCCACTACAATAATCCTCCCGGCACCAAGAGCACGGGCGGCAGCAGTGACGCATAGACCCAGCGGCCCTTGTCCGAAGACAGCTACCGTATCGCCTGTTTTCAAGGGCACCCTTTCCAGAACCCCCAGGCCGGTGGAAAAAATATCGGTCGCTAAAATTGCCTGTTCATCGCTGAGACAATCGGGAACACGGCAGATGTTCATGGACGCAAAGGGGATGCGGACGAATTCGGCCTGGTAACCATCTAAAACAGTACCATGCTGCACGCCACCTTCAGGATGCTGGCAGGCGCTCTGATCTCCGGACTGGCAGTTGGCACACCGCCCGCAGGCCAGCAAACAGGAGGCAATAACCCGATCACCGACTTCAAAATCGGTAACAGCATCTCCCATTTCCACGATTTCACCAATTCCCTCATGTCCCATCACCACATCAGGAAGAGGAAGATCCGCCATGTGCAGATCGGTCCCACATATGGTGCAAAGGCTGACCTTGATAATCACGTCATCCGGTTCCTCAATCTCGGGTACCAGTACCTGTTTGACATCCAATTGACCAGCATCAGTACGAACACAGCCCAGCATTGTTTTTGCCATACTCCCCCCTTGGAAAGTCTAATATCCCCGTTCGTTGGTTTCCCAGAATTTTTCAAACCCGAATTTTTCAGCAATAACTTTGTAGGCGTTATATCCCGGTGCCGCGTTCATGCCACCGGAAGGGTGCATGTACGGTCCACAGAGATATAAACCCTCAATTTCCGTCTCATAATTAGACGCTTCGCGAAAGGGTCGCATATGGTTCATCTGATCGGGTCTCATGCACCCATTCATAAAATCCCCTTCAGGCATGCGCATCTCATTAGTCTGATCCAGTGGTGTATAAAAATAGGAGTCGATGATATTATCCCAGTTCAGATTGGGCGACCACCTTTGTACATGCTCTATGAATCTATGGTTATAAGTACGCCGGACCTCTTCCCACTGTTCCGGGGTTTGGGTACTGGTTTTCGGAAAGAAAAACCAACCACAGAGACTGTGCTTGCCTGGAGGCGCGTAGGTTGGATCCCATAAACTGTTCACCCATATTCCGGCGCCCGGTATACGAGGGATTCTGCCACATTCCGCATCCCGGCAGTATTCCAGCACATCTTCAGGTGTGTCAAAACCAACCACGGTATAGAAAGTTTTGTTAATGTCTTCATTATGCTGAGCACTTTTGTAATAAGGCGCTTCGTTTAATGCCAGGCCGGTTGATGCCAACACACTGGAAGGTCCCAGCTTGAAGTCCTTAGTACGTTGCACCCAGGTGGGACTGAGATGCTCCTCTCCCACCAGTCCCAGCAGGGTCTGCTGTAAATCCGCATTGGAAGCAACCAGTTTGTTGGCTCTGAATTCGGTTCCATCCACCAGGCGAATTCCCACTGCCTTGTTGTTTTCAATCAGGATCTTTGCGACATCACTATTTTCATAAAACTCCATACCCTCTTTCACACCTGCCAGTACCATGGCATGTGCCAGACTATGGGTTCCGCCCACACCTAAACGCCAGTTCAGTGATAAATAAAACAATGCCATGATTGCGACTGCCCCCATACCTTGCATTTCCAACGGACAACTCCATTCAACTGACATCCGATATAACAAGGCCCGCATTTCTGGAGATTCAAACAGAGAATCGATCAGACTACGCGATGATCCGTAAACATAGTGCTCCGGCAGATCCATGATCTGCATGAAAGCGCTGTTCATCGTATTAAATGGATCCGGATCTTCATCGTCAGGTTGAATGGGAGGATTGTAATTATAATCACAAAAAGCGGCCTCACCATCAACCGCCATTTCCCTCATGGCGATAAAAGTATCAGCATCCTTGGTGGAGTAGGTTGAGATGGATTTATGGGTCTTATCAAAGTTATTGAGGTCATATAGAACAATTGGCGCCCGACCGTCTGAAAAACAGATCCCGGCCTGGGCTTCCGGATAAATCAGGCGGCTGCCGAGTTTTTCCAGTTCAAAATCATGGTAAAATGGCATCCACTCCATATATTCCAAAAACTGTCCGTGCAGATTATGTAAAAAGCCGGGGGCCGTGCATTCTGAAGTAAAAATGGCGCTCCCCTCTTCGTGTCGCTGCTCAAAAATCGCCGTTTTCATCCCTGCTCTGGAAAGATACGCGCCCAACGTCAAACCGTTATGCCCTCCGCCAACGATAATGGCATCATATGATTTCTTGATAGACATGGTTTACTCCTTAGTATTTTTTGCTTATGTCATTTAGATTTCAGACCACCACTTCTCCAGTCCATAGTCGTCCGCGATGACCTGCAGCGCATTATAGCCCGGTCCAAAAGTGATAAACCCATGGGGATGTGTGCAGGATCCGCAGAGATACAGGCCGTCAATATGTGTTTTATACTGTGAAAGAGACGGATGGGGACGGTTGGACATCAGATTACTCTCAGCTATCCTGCCCACCATCCAGTCACCCCTGACCATATTGGTCATTTTCTCCGCAATATCCAGAGGGGTGTATGGCTTGGCCTGGATAATATCTTCATCAGTGAAATTCTCACAGACTTCCTGCCAAACTTTAATGCAGCGCTGCTGGTAAGTGTTCTTAATTTTATTCCATTCTCCAGCACCCGCATGACCAATCTCATAAGGGGCAAAAAGACGCAGCAACCCGGTCGCATTTCCTTCCGGGGCATCCAGTGCGTCGAACATGGAGTTGACTGCCACATTTAAGCGGGGTTTTTCCGGAACCTTGTTCTGTCGAATATCCTCCCAATCCTGGTTGAAATCAGCCAGTTTTTCATAACCGACATTTAATACCCAGGCCCGGTTAATATCAGGATCAAATGCCGCCGCTTTATAACGGGGTACCTTCTTCATGGCCAGATGAACAGAGAAGAGACTGCTTTCCTGATATTCGTAACCATCAACCGCCTCTCTAATATCAGCGGTGACTTCGTCTTCCGACAGCAGATTTAAAAACGTCTGGTGCGGATCAAGACTGGAAGCCACCAGTTTATCTGCGTGAAACTCGCGACCATCGTTGATTTTGACGCCAATGGCACGTCCATTTTCTGTCAGAATCTCGCTTACTGGTGAAACAGGCAGGATAGTGACCCCGCTGCGTACAAGTTTGCGCCATAATGCATGAGCCAGTCGATGGGAGCCTCCCTCGGCCAACCGCCAGTTGTCAATTTTGCCCAGCATGAAAGGAAAGGAAATGGCCAGCCCGACACGGTCGGTATAATAACCGCAGACAGCCGCATGAAATGCCAGCATGGCTTTGATTTTATCGTTTTCAAAATGCTGGTCAAGGAAATCATTAATACTCATATTTCTGAGTTTTGCCCGGAAAAACTCGGTTTTGTCTCCCACCTTCCATTTGCTCAATGCCCGGGTAATGTCGTTGACATCCATGGGAGGTGCATACATCAGGGCTTGAATCATCAAATCCTGAAAGTCCTTGGTCTTTTTATAAAGTCGTTGAAAAGTATCGGCATCCTTTTTTGAGAATCGACTCATCGAGGCGTGTGTCTTTGTCATGTCGGTATGGACGGTTAACGCACTGCCGTCTGAAAAGATCGATCCCATCTGCACGGGCGGATGCGCATAGTTGACACCATCTCCACCGATCAGATCAAGGTCGTCGTATACCGGGCAGAGTCCTACAAAAGTGTGGTAGTTGCTGTGAAGGTTATGCAGAAATCCCGGTCTGGTATACTGCTCTGTAGAAAGTCCACCCCCCTCTTCCAGGCGTCTCTCCAGAATCAGAACTTTCCAGCCACTGAGTCCA
>JAOZRE010000174.1 GCA_029940215.1 bacterium
CCAGCAGGTTTGTTTTTTCGCTGATGGCGGCAATGGTTTCGGTCACTGTCCCAATCTCTTCAGCGTCCTGCCCCAGAGTTTTGACATTTTCAGATACTTCATCGGCGCGGGTGACGGCGTCATCCGTGCTCTCTTTGGCCTTGTCCACATCTGTGACAATCCCGCTGATACTGGCATTCATCTCTTCTGCGGCGGAGGCTACGGTGTCAACATTCCCTGTGGCCTCTTCCATAGCTGAGGCCACAGAATTCATATTGACATTCATCTCTTCTGCAGCTGAGGCAACACTGTTTGATCTCTCGACGGTTGAATCGGAGGAGGTGGATATCTGTCCGGCGATGGAGCTTAATTCAGTGGAGGATGCTTCCAGAGAAATACTGTTATCGTTAATGTCACGGATCGTTGATGCCAGATTATTTGACATTAAATTCAGGGCTCCTACAATCTCTCCGATTTCATCTTTCTGACGGCGTTCCGGCATTTTCATGGTCAGGTCACCATCTGCAACAACTCGAATACCGTTGTTCACTTCCCCAATTAAACTTGTGACACGGCGCATCATCCAGACCAGTGCGATAATCAACAGACTGAGAAGGACCAGGATCGCAACTACGATCGTACCAACTTCGGTGATCGTTCCTCGAGTACTGGCCCCCGCTTCCATCTGCATCTGTTCAATCATTTTCTGCAGATCTTCAAATCCCTTCAGGGCAGGGCTATCATCGATTTTAACAGATTTATCAATTTGTGTGACGGCCTTTTCATTTCTATGCAACGCAGCAACGGTTTGCACTGCAGATATGTACTGTTTGAACACCTTCTCGATAGCTTTCAATGCATCTGATTCGGCAGGTGTGATATTGAGTGATCTGTATTTGCCCAGCGCTTCGTTGAAAATGGCTGCATCTTTTGCAATTCTGCCAACGTACTTATCGGAACCTCGCAGGACAAGATTTTTGAAGTTATGAATCACATGACCATAGCCAAAAGAGGTCAGCAATTTATTCAGGGTGTCGGTTCGAGTATTAATTTCAGTTTCAACCCTTGTATTATTTTCGCTCAAATTACTGATAGTACTATAAGAAAATATTACACTGAATAGGACGACAATTCCGGCAACAACAGTCATCAATAACACTTTGGTACGAATCAGGGCAAAATTCATTTTTTCCTTTTTTAAAAATGATTAAAATAGTCTAATTACAGGTTAAAATAGTCTAATTACATCTTACACCTCAATGTTATAAACTTAATCTATATTCGTAAAATATCAGTCATTTGAGCCTGTCAATTCCCCTTTGCAAGCGGGACTCTATTGCCAGTATTTTTCTTGAGTTAATGTCATTACCTCACAGTTGATTATTAGTGCAGATGATCATAAATGCCCTGCAGCAGTTTCTCCTTATCGAGTTTTATCTGGTAATCATCGATCCCCACTTCTTTACCTTTGGCCATGTGCTCCTCAGCGGCCAACGAGGTCAGGGCGATGACTTTCAGGTGGGAGAGCCGGTCATCGTTTTTGATCCGTCGGGTCAGTTCAAAACCGTCCATATTGGGCATCTCCAGGTCTGTTACCACCAGGCCGATCTCTTCCGGGTTGATATCGAGGTAATCCCAGGCCAGTTGTCCGTCTTCAAAATCCAGGACTGAATAACCTTCCGATTCCATGAACTGCTTAACCTGTACCCGGAAAAAGGTGGAGTCCTCGGCCAGCAGAATATGTTTGCCAGTGGCAGCGTCCTTTACCCCTGGGGCGGATTTGACAACAGCCTGTTCCCGTTCTTCGAACCAGTCAGGATTCAGGATTTTCATGAAGCCAAAAATATCCACCAGCAAGGTTGTTTCGCCATTGATAATCGCAGACCCACTGATCCCGGACTGTTTTAAGGTATGTTCGTCTATCACAAGGTCCTGTTCAATAACGTCTAGGGGCGGAACCGTCAGCAGCCCGACTTCCCGACCGGCAACCACAAAAATAATCACCGTCAGCTGAGAACGTTCTTCCAGCATTTCCACACTGGCGACCTCTTCCAACGCATATACCGGCATGTTACCTCCCCGATACTGCATCACTTTTTTACCCCCGATGACCTGAATTTTTTCGGTCTCAATCTGCTCCAAACGGAGTACCAGATGCAGCGGCACCGCACACAATTCATCCGGTCCATTATGGAAAAGGAGCAGGGTCTGGCGAGTGGCTCCTTCTGCAACCTCCTTTGAATCAATTTCAGAGGCTTTGTTCGTTCGTTCTGCCAGGACATGCAGTTTCGCCAGTTTCCCAAGGCCCGCCACATCCAGAATCAAAGCAACATGGCCGTCGCCCATAATGGTAGCTCCGGCATACACACTGCAGTTTTTGAGATGTCTGCCCATCGGTTTCACAACGATCTCTACGGTATCATGGACCTTTTCCACCACAAGCCCGAAACGGAAAGCCCCGGCTTGCAGAACCACAATACTCACATCAGACGCAAACCGGTTACGCCGTTCTGACGCTTCATCACCATTATCAGGCGCTGAATTCTCCCTTTCTTTTTCTTTACCATCCAGCAGCCGTTGGTCTGAAAGTCCGGCTCGTCGGTCCGGCCTGAAAATACCGGTCTTCTGGTCGTAATAGGTCTGGTCCAGATTTAAAACATTATTCAGCTGCAACAGTGGGATGAGTTCCCCGCGCAGGACAAGCACATCTGCTTCACCAACCTTCTCTATCCTTTCACGAATTTCGGCGGCCGGGATGCGCAGGAGTTCTGAGACATTCACCTGGGGCAGCGCAAAACGTTCACCATGATTTTCTACCAGAAGGCTGGGGATAATCGCCAGGGTAAGAGGCAGCTTGATGCGAACAGTCGTCCCCTTATCAACTTCAGAGAGCAGTTCCACCTGGCCGCCCAGCTGATCAAGATTGGTCTTGACTACATCCATACCCACCCCCCGGCCCGATATATCAGAAACCGTTTCGGCGGTGGAAAAACCGGGCAGCATGATCAGGTTGGTTTTTTCCTTGTCGGACATTGAGGCCATCTGCTCCTCAGTAATTATTCCCTTATCGAGCGCTTTTTCCGCCAATATGTCAGCATTGAGGCCCTTGCCATCATCTTCAATTTCAATGATTACCTGGCCCGACTCATGAAAAGCCCTCAGGGAGATTTCCCCCCCTGCCGGCTTTCCTTTTTGGGTCCTGGTCTCTGGCAGTTCTATTCCATGGTCACACGAGTTTCGGACCAGGTGGGTCAGCGGATCGCCCAGGCCTTCGATGATACTCTTATCTAACTCAACCTCGCTCCCTTCAATGCTTAAAGACATCTGTTTGTCAAGATCATTGGACATGTCCCGTACCACCCGGGTAAACTTATTGAAGATCGAACCCACCGGCTGCATCCGGGTCTGCATGATGGCCTCCTGCAGTTCGGAGGTCACCATATTAATGCGTTGACCGGCTACTTTCATAGACTTTTCCTCTCCACCGGAGATAGCCTGCAGTAGTTCATTTCTGGCCAGGACCAGCTCACCTGCTCGGTTCATTAACCGGTCCAGCACCGACACCGGCACCCTTAGATTTTCTAATTTGGGCAGTGATTTGGGCGGAGAGACAGGCTTTTTCTTGGGTTCCTTTTTGGGTGCCGGCTTCTGCACCTTTTTTTCTACAGCCTCAATTTCTTTTTTCGGTGCCGGCTTTTTCGCGGCCTTTTTCTTGGTTACTTTTTTCTTACCAGCCTTGCCCTTTGGTGCTGCGGGCGATTCTTCTTTACTGATCTCAATCTTCTCTTGAGAATTCTCCTGCCCCTTGGGAACCAGGGTGACCTTGCTTTCTGCAATACCCAGCAGGGTACCGAGTAGATCCGGCTCGACCACCGAGGCATACAAAACATACATAGGCAGGACCGCAACAACCTCATCACTGTCCAGATCACCAACCTTGGCAATAGCGACCTGGGTGTCCAGAATGACGCCGGCATCACCCAGCCTGTTAAACAAATCCAGAGGGGTTTTATCCTGTCCCTGGACGTCATGAATGAGATCAAACTCCAGAATATAGAGGTCCTTACCCCCCTTTCTGCCCTGGTTAATGTCAAATTGCCTGATTGTAAAACAGGGGCCATCGTCGGCGACCATCACTTCAGTTTCCTGCTCGAAGCTATTCTTCTCTTCCTCGTTCATTGATCCGGTGGCGATCTCTTTCAAGACGGTGACATGATCATCGATTTCCATTTCGTTACTGTTCAGCACGTCTTCGAGAAGCTCCCCCAGGCGGTCGAAAGCCTTTAAAACTGTATTAATCAGTTCGGGAGAAGGGACAAGCTGGAAATTGCGAACCATATCCAGGACGTTTTCAATTTTATGGGACAGCTCTTTGATATGATCCAGTCCCAGGAAACTGCCACCCCCTTTGATTGAGTGGGCCGCCCGGAACACTTTGTTTACCAGATCTTCATCAATTGTCTCTCCAGCCTTTTCTATTTCAAGCAGATCGCTCTCAATGGTCTCAAGATGTTCCTTGGATTCATCAACGTACATCTGTAAGGTTTCATCGTCCAATATTGTCATGGATTGCTCCTGAATTCAGGTTTAAATCATTTAGGTCGTTTAATCTCAGGCTAAAAAGGGTTTTTGAGTGTACAACCCGGATTATATTTTAAAGTGTTTATGTAGCCGCATATTTGTCAGTAGATTTAAAATATCAGTCGATACGTTGACCAGCTCCAGCTGACCTCCGTTTTTTTGAAGTGAGTTGTGTGCCGCAATCAAAACGGCAATTCCCATTGAATCCATCATTTCCACGCCGGTCAGGTCAACTGCTATCTCAACAGCTCCATCATCAAGCGCCTGTTTCATCTCTCCCTTCAACTCCGCCGCGAATGAGGCAACAATATCCTGTCCTGGGTTAACAATCACTTTGTCTCCATTCTTTGTGATATCACTCATGATCAAGCTCCTTTTCTGATTTTTTTAATTAACTCAACTTCATTGCCAATTTCATTAAAACGATATGAGTCAAAATACTGTTTAAGTATACTAAATCCCCTGCCATGGGTATCTGTAGGCAAGGCCGTCTTTTTTTCCGCCTCTTTCCAGTCAAATCCGACCCCTGAATCGGCAACACAAATACGCAGCTGTTTTGTATCTGCCTCAATAGAGAAAAAAACATCCTTGCTTGAATCCATTTTTGAACCGTGCATGACTGCGTTCGTCAACACTTCCCGTGTACCCAGAATAGCATCAAAAAATAGATCACTCAACTTATTATCGGACATGAACTGTCTCATGTCTGAGCAAACAGAATCTATTCCGTCAAAAGTAGCTGAGAATCTAATGGTAAAACCGTTCTTTTGTTTAATCAGCGTATACATTTTTACTTTTGCCTTTAAGATCCTGCAATTATTTAAATATCCACTCCCAGTAGAACAACATCATCTTCCATACTGCGATCGTCCCCAAACATCAATCGGACAATCTCTGTTGCAGCTTCCTGGATAGGCAGCCCCTTCGTTTTCATCGCGCATTGGTACAAATCAGCCATTCCCTGCTCTCGGGTCCGTGTCTGCCCGTCAAATGATTCCAGCAGACCATCAGAATAGATATAAAAACGCTCCCCCTCAGAAACGCTAATGCTCCGGTTGTTAAACTGAGCCGTGTCAAATACCCCGAGAACATCTCCCTCGGCTTCAAGCCAACTGGGTTCCCCCTCTTTGGGTATAAAAAGGACCGGCGGGTGGGCCGCATTAACCAGATATAGCTCGGATTTATGACGGTCCAGGCTGACATAGGCTCCGGTCAGATGCTGGCCATCCGCAAAGATCGTCAGCAGAACAGAGTTTACCATCCGCAGTGTTTCCTCTGGAGAATAGAGTGGTGAGGCGTTTTGTCGCATCAAGGCCTTCAAGGCCGATGTCGCAAAAGAGGCGCCGAGGTCATGACCGCTGATATCTGCCACAAAGTATCCCGTAACATTAGAGCCGACTTGAAAGACATCATAAAAATCACCCCCCGCCTCTAAAATTGGCCGATAGACTATCCCGAAATTGGCTTGTGGAAGGTCGTCCGGTCTGACCAGAATAGCCTGCTGTGCATCCTGAATCTGTCGCAGCCGGTTGGCCTGTTCTTCGATTACACGCAAATAGGTGTGGCGAAGCCTAAGATAATTTCTGACTCGTGCTTGAACCTCAGCCATTTGAAACGGTTTGGCAATATAGTCTATCCCTCCAACTGTCAGGCCTTTTACAATATCCCTGGTATCACTTAGAGCTGAAATGAATATCACCGGGATATCTGCAGTGGTCGCATTTTGCTTCAATTTTCTGCAGGTTTCAAAGCCATCCTCTTCCGGCATCATAATATCCAGCAGGATAATGCCCGGCTGCTCCTTCACCGCAATATCCCTTGCTTCCGGTCCACTATTGGCGGTTAAAACCTGATACCCCTGACCTTTTAACATTTCAGTCAACATCATAACATTCAGTTCTTTGTCATCCACCACCAGGACGGACATCTCTTTGTTATTCATATTGATCTATCCTTTTATTTTCTCAAAAACAGCTGAAATCATCTTAGCATCAAAGGGTTTGTAAATGATTTCACTGACCCCCACCTCTCTGGCAGCCTTGTTGTCCTGGGCTTCGTTCTGGGTTGTTACCAGAACAATGGGTAGTTCATCTTTTGAATATTTCTTTCTTACCTCTTGAATTAACTCAATTCCGGTAAATCCTGGCATATTCAAATCGGTACATAAAAAATCGGGCTTTTCATCCTGCAGCCATGAAATGGCCTCCCGAGGTTCAGAAAAAAGCACGACATCAAAACCAAGTTCCGTAATGATTGAACGGTAGATATTCAGAACCATCTTTGAATCATCCACTGCGCAGACCCGCCCTTTGGACTGCCTTTTCTGCTGCTTTGCCAGTTGCAGAATTTCATCGCCCAACTCAGCCAGATTCTCTCTCTGCATCAGTTCCACGAAAAAATCCCGGATATCTGGATGAGCATCCTGCCCCAGATAGGCAAGGGCTCTCTCTTTAAAGCCGGAAGATATTATCAGGCCCAGGAACAGGTTTCCAGCCTGGGCATCAATAACAGCCCTGATAATCTGTTCAGCCTCATCCCCTGGTTTGTCGGCCATATTCATAACTCCCGTGATCAACTTCGCATCCAGGTTGCGATCAATAGCTTTGGCAGCAGCCAGGCGTACGTTGCTGTCCGGGTCTGTGATACCGCCAGCCAGGACATAGTCTCCCTTTCGGTTTGATAAATCAGACAAGGCCTCAAAGGCGGCAAAACGAACATTTGGATTTTGGGGCTGATTGTTTATCAGTTTACGAATAACCAAGGCCGCACTTTCATCACCAATCTCCTGCAGGACATTCAAGGAAAGAATCTGCAGATCGGTGTCGCTGCCAGATAAATTCCCGACCAACAAGGGAACCGCCTTGGCACCAATTGCCACGAGCCAGGCACGAGCATGGTTTCTGATGGGAGCCGATCGGCATTGCAAAGCCTCATTCAGCTTACGCAGGGACAGATCATCCTGGACCTCGGCAAACACATCCAGAATCAGACGGTCAATCTTGGCGTCTTTTCCAAGAAATCCGGCTAAACGCTGTATGGCAGTTGACGTTGCTATGTTCCCCAGTGCCGTCACAGCAGCAACAAGCAGATCGAAATCCTCAACATAGAGAAACTCCGTGACCACGTTAATGGCATCCGGATTGCCAAGTGCTCCAAAACTTGAAAGAGCAGATAATTGGGCCGTTTTATCTTCAAGACCCAGCATTTGACTAATCAGATTTGGAACAGCCTGCTGCAAATTCAAATCCCCGACCAGTTTCAGGTAATGGAATCTTTCAAGGCTTTCGCCGGCAAGACCCTCCACTACCACATCTGGAGTATTGACCGCTTTGGCAAGAATCGTTTTGGCAATGATTGGGAACTCGGCGGCAATTTTTGGATATTTGACTAGAGTATAGCTTAACACCGGGATCGCAAAGCTATCCGGTGCTTCACTCATTTCATTCAGGATCGCCTCTTGCTCGGCATCGTCAAGCTTTGAAAAATGGTCCATGACCAGGCGGGCTTTTGTTAAATCCCGGGCGACAATGTCATGTTTAATCTCCTGCAGGGCAGGTTGATTTTTGACTTTGGTCATTGGTATTAAATCCCCTTCGCAAGGTTCAACAGATTTTTTTTAAAAATGCGGGATTCTCATCCCAGAATATCTTGTATTTTATTTAACAGAATTTTTAATTCGATGGGTTTGGAAACATAGGCATCAAATCCCTCCATCAGATATCTTTCTTCATCCCCTTTCATTGCAAAAGCTGTCAGGGCAATCATTGGGGTGTGGTTTTGACTGTTTTTCCGGATCTGTTTCATCGATTGTACACCGTCCATTCCCGGCAGTTGGATATCCATCAGGATAATATCATAATCTTTATCTGACGCCTTCGCGATAGCCTCTTCGCCGCTCAGGGCAAAATCAAGATGGGAATCACCCAGAATGGCTGCGATCAACGCTCGATTCACCTTATTGTCTTCCGTGACCAGCACGTTGAGATCTCTTATTAATTCGAATGCCATTTCTTCTTGCTGAGTGACACTTTCCGTAATAGCTTGTCGGGCTTCGGATATTTTTCTGGGCAGGGTGATGGTAAACCGGCTACCTTCGCCCAGCTTGCTGGTGACGGTGATTGTGCCCTGGTGAAGTTCAATGAGTCGCCTCGATATGGCCAGCCCCAGGCCGGTTCCTTTTTGCCTCTAAGAAATCAAATCCATAATCTGCCAGATAAGCGACAATCAACTGCCGATTAGCGGATACATCGTCTGCTATCAGTATCGTCGCCGGGGCAAACCGGATATCATCCGGATTAAAGTCCGCCTTTTTTTCTTCAATTTCTCGACGACCCGGGAGATCATTGATGAGACTTAGCAGGTCTTCTCCACTGGAGAGAATCAAGGATAAATAATACTGGTAGTCTGTTTCTTTAATTTTTCCCTTCAGCAGCCGGGTAAAGCCCATAATTGCGTTCATGGGAGTCCGAATTTCATGGCTGATAACGGCTAGAAACTCACTCTTTGCTTTGCTGGCCGCTTCTATTTGATCCCTGGCTTTTGACAGTACTTTCTCGAATTGGTACCGCTCGGTAATATCACGCGCGACAGCATAAATTTGACCGGTTTCGGCATCTCTGCTGGCAGACCATTCGAACGTTCGATAACTGCCATCCTTATGACGGTACCGATTTTTAACATACTGGTTGTTTGTGCCAGAGTCTTGGCCTTCAATTTTGAAGTACGATTCAAGGTTGTCTTCCGGGTGCATAAAATCCGAAAGCGATTTGCCAATCATTTCATTAGACGCATAACCCAGGGTATTCTCCCAGCCAAAGCTGACCCGCACTATAAGCGAATCGGCTCCAATCACCATA
>JAOZRE010000175.1:0-3996 GCA_029940215.1 bacterium
TTGCGGCGGCAACTGTGATTTTTGTAGTGGCGATATTTCTGAACTGTTGCCCGATACCAGCCGAAAACGCATCGACTTCAAACGAAGGGACGGATCCCAAAAAATTCTGGAACTTCTGACACTGCCCCTTACAGATGAGTCAGATAAAAATATTGGGGCCCTGCTGCTGTTTAAAGACGAAACGGAATTTGAAATACTGAAAAGTCACCTAAAACACCACCATACACTAGGCGGAATGGTTACCCGCGACCCTAATATGCTGAATATATTCGAGCAGATAAAAGAGGTCTCTGAAATACAGGCACCCGTCTTGATCGAGGGAGAGAGCGGAACGGGAAAAGAACTGGTGGCGAATGCCATACACGACATGAGCTCCAGGGCAAACCATCCATTTGTTGCAGTCAATTGCGGTGCTCTCCCCGAGGGCGTCCTGGAAAGCGAACTGTTTGGACACGTCAAAGGTGCGTTTACCGGCGCCATCCATAATAAAAAAGGGCGGTTCGAACTGGCAGACAAGGGAACCCTGTTTCTGGATGAAGTGGCAGAACTTTCACCGGCCATGCAGGTAAAACTGCTCCGGGCCCTTCAGGAAAAAACCTTTGAGCGCGTTGGGGGCGAAAAAACGATTCATGTCGATATCCGTGTGATCAGTGCAACCAACCAGGATCTTAAATTGATGCTAAAACAGAAAAAATTCAGGCGAGACCTCTACTACCGCCTCTGCGTCATCCCTATAAACCTGCCCGCCCTGCGTGATCGACGCCTTGACATTCAAGTCCTGGTGGAACATTTCCGTGAGATTGTAGCAGCCGAAACCGAAAGACCCGTTCTGGAGTATACCAGTGAGGCTATCGACGTTCTTTCTACTTACTCCTGGCCTGGTAACGTCAGGGAACTACGTAATGCGATAGAGTATGCCTATGTAAAGTCCAGAGATAGTGTAATCAAAACCGAGCATCTGCCTCCGGAAATCATCACCTATCAGCGAAAGAAAAAAACAGGACCACAACTGAAGATAAAGAAGGAAAACGTCATACTTGCACTTTCCAAGACAAACGGCAATCGTAAAGAAGCCGCCAAGTTGTTGGGAGTAGGACGCGCCACACTGTATCGATATCTTGATGTTTATCGACTCAAATAAGCAACTTATTCCTTCCTGTCAACTCACTTAGATCCCCCCGATGCTCTCTCAATAATTCCCTGCAGTATATTTTGAAAACCGGGGCAATGGTGTCTCGTGTCTCATATTAGTCTCAGATTGACATTCTGATACATACCCATATCACTTTTATTTCACTGTATTTACTGTTTTATTTATATTTTTACTTTTTCTTTATCTTGAGTTTTTGCCCAAATCGAAAAGATTTGTTTGAGACATTTAATAACATGAGATTTTTGCAGGTTTTTTAAGTACATGTATTTTATGGATAAATAAATCTTATAAATAGTTTTATCTGGCATGCAACATGCTGTTAGTAGAATACAAGTCTTTGTGTCTCATATTTAGCCAAGCCACCAATTCCTAAAGATGATCAGAAGATTCTGAACAGAAGCAGCCAGAACTGCAAACAGTTGCAATTCAGTGGTGTGAATACATGTCAAAAAGACAGATAACAGCTGAAAGCAAGATTTGTAGAGTCATTGATCTCTGCAATGAACTGATCGAACTGGCGGATCTGGATGATAAACATCACCCAAATAAGGATAGTGACGTTTTTTACAATGCGTTACGCTATTCCGCATATAAGATACGCAGACTGGCCAAAAATGAGCAAATCAGGCACGACACAGCGAGGAAGAACTCATCATGAGTGACTTCACGCATAAGTGGAACATTGAGTACCCCCGGCGAGAGGGACAGTACACTTCGGGAGATCAGGTGTTAATTGAAATTAACCCTGCGATTCTGAAGAAACGGAGAACTCTGATGCATCTGGCCACCGTTTCTTCTTTAAACAATAGAGAAAGAAATCCAAAATGAAATTCAAATATATAGTATCAGCCTTGTTGAGTACTGTTCTGACACTAATCTCGTTCTATGTTATTGCTGAGCCGCAGGTTGACAGCCGCATGAACCGATCAGACATCATCGTGATTGACTCAATGAAGGTGTTTGGTGATCTTGAACGGCCCGGCGTGGTATTTCCCCATGACAAGCATACGGATGCACTGGAGAAACAGGGTAAGGAATGCTCGACCTGTCATCAGAAGAGTGATAGTCAGCTGGTTTTCAAGTTCAAGAGGCTTGCAGACACAGACAAAGAATCTACACTGGACATTTATCATACAGATTGCATCACATGTCATCAGGATAACGCTGATGCCAATCTGGAAACGGGGCCGGTAGAATGCGGAACTTGCCACCAGGTAGAACCAGCACAGACAGCGCACCGGGAAGCGATTTCCTTTGACGCATCACTCCATGCCAGACACATTAAGGCGGCTGATGACAAATGTGAGAGCTGCCATCACGGGTATGATGCGATAACGAAAAAGATTGAGTACAAAAAGGGTGAGGAAGAATCCTGCCGGACCTGCCACGGAAATGAGACTGTTGGAAAGGTGATCTCTTATTCGGAGGCCTCTCATCAGCAGTGCATCAGTTGTCATCAGGAGGCGGCAACAAGTGACAAAATCGAGAATCAGCACACTGCAGCCGGAAAATGTTCAAGCTGCCACGAGCCGGCACAGTTGAAACAGATTACAAAGCTGGACAGAATTCCACGCTTGGATCGGAACCAGCCAAATACCACCTTTGTAAAATCATTTGATATATTCACAAAGCAGATGATGGATGCCGTTATTTTCAACCATAAGGCTCATGAATCGGCTATCGAAAACTGCAGCTCCTGCCACCATGAAACTCTGAAATCGTGTGACAGTTGCCATACGCTTTCGGGAACAGAGAAAGGAAACGGTGTAACACTTGCGCAGGCTATGCACAATATAGAATCCGAACGCAGCTGCATCGGGTGCCACACTCGGCAAAGTAAGACAGAAGACTGCGCTGGATGCCATTCCCTTGTGCAAAAAAAGTCCCATATCTCGGACAGACAGTCATGCCGTTCTTGCCACTCGGTAGACATAGCTACCCTGAAAAGCGACAAGGCAGCCGGTAGAAAACTGGCTGCTGGCCGCTACCACCTTAAAAATAAGGTTCCGCCGCAAATAGACGTCAAAGAATTACCGGAAGAGGTGATGATCAACGTTATTTCAGATAAGTACAAGGGCGCTTCCTTTCCTCATCGAAGCATTGTCGCTTCCATGATGGAGAGGATTGCCGACAACAAACTGGCTGACGCATTCCATAATGATAAGGACACCGTTTGCCAGAGCTGCCATCATAACAGTCCTGAAGCACTCGACCCGCCACCAAGGTGTATCAGTTGCCATGCCTCGGATGACGATAAGCAGGATGGTCGGGTTCCTGGAATCAAGGCAGCCTATCATCAGCAGTGTTTTGACTGCCACCAGGCACTGGAAATGAAGGAACCGGACTCCACGAACTGCACCGCCTGTCATGATGAAATGTAGCAGACAGTATTGTAAACAAAAACAATGACGACTCAGGCCGGAACGGCTGCCGCAGATCGGGAGCCATTCCTGAGTCACAACCGAACTCATTGACTTAATCAAGGATCATATATGTCAATTTCGAGAAGAGGGTTCCTCAAATGGGCTGGTGCTGCAAATGCGACGGTCATTATGGGAAAATCTGCAGCGGGTGCCTCCAATCACATTTTTAAAGGGTATCCAGATAGCCAGGGAGTTTTGTATGATAACACGCTCTGTATCGGCTGCCGCGAGTGCGAAAAAGGGTGTAATACAGTGAACGAATTGGCGGCCCCGGAAAAACCTTTTAACGATCTGACGGTTCTGGAGCAAAAGCGGCGTACCACCAATGAAGCGTTCACAGTCGTCAATCGCTACACTGATGACGAGAAACCAAAGGAACCGGTTTTTCGAAAGATTCAGTGCAATCATTGTAATGAACCC
>JAOZRE010000175.1:4006-7602 GCA_029940215.1 bacterium
AACAGCCTGTTTTGTAAAGGCTTTCCAGAAATCCCCATCAGGTGCTGTTACTTATGATGCCTCTGTCTGTGTAGGTTGCCGATATTGCATGGTAGCCTGCCCATTCGAAATCCCGACTTATGAATACCACAAAGCCTTAACTCCCCGGGTACGTAAATGTACCCTCTGCCATCCCAGAATATCAAGGGGCCTGCTACCGGGCTGTGTCGATTCATGTCCCACAGAAGCATTACTTTTCGGAAAACGCACGGATCTGCTGAAAATCGCTCGGGAGCGTATTGGCGAAAAGCCGGATGTTTATATAGACCACATATACGGCGAGAAGGAAATGGGTGGGACAAGCTGGCTTTATCTGGCGGGCACATCCTTCAGCAAAATCGGTCTGAACGAAAACCTGGGGACCAAACCTGCCATTGAATACACTGCAGGAACCCTTTCAGCGGTACCAATTATCGTAGGACTCTGGCCTGTATTCCTGACAGGTGCCTATGCCATGAACAAACGTCGCGAGAAAATAGCTATTAGCGAGCAAGAAGCAGCTGTTACCGCATCCATTGAAGCCACGAATGAGACAGCGGCAGAAAAACTCGATATCGCATTGAAGAAGGCAGAGCGCTTGAAGAAGAAAGAGATCGACAATGCGGTGAAGAAAGCACTGGCAGAAGTTCAACAACCAGATGATGAAAAGACTGAATAACACAAAGAGGAAAGCAAATGACTGACGAGCCAACTATTGCAGAAGGCAGATCACTGATGACACCAGGTAACGTCATCACCGCAATTATCCTGGTCGCAGGCGCCATCATTACGGTGCTTCGATTCACCCAGGGTCTTGGAGCGACCACCAACTTAAGCGATTATAACCCTTGGGGCATATGGATCGGTTTCGATCTGCTGGTCGGTGTCGCCCTGGCAGCTGGCGGATACGTTACATCTGCTGCTGTTTATTTATTTGGCATGAAACGATACCATTCAGCAGTACGCCCGGCGGTACTCACCGGTTTCTTGGGTTATTTCATGGTGGTAATCGCCCTTTCATACGACGTCGGGCGACCGTGGCGCCTGCCCTATCCGTTTGCCATACAGCAGGGAACCACTTCTATGCTGTTTGAGGTGGCCCTGTGTGTGGCACTGTACCTGACGGTCCTTTTTCTGGAGTTTTCCCCTGCTGCTCTAGAATGGCTGGGATTCAGGTCACTCAGGAACATCATTACCAAGCTGACCATTGTGTTGACCATTTTCGGAGTGGTGTTATCCACGTTACACCAGTCTTCACTTGGAGCACTGTTCCTACTGGCACCATCCAAGCTGCACCCTTTGTGGTATTCCAGTTATCTGCCTGTCTATTTCTTTATCACCAGTATCATTGCCGGCCTTTCCATGGTGATGTTTGAGGCCTCGCTCTCTTATCGATTCTTTTCCGATAAGATGGATCAGACTCATAAGGATGAAAAAAATGGTCTGATGCTCGGTTTTGCAAAGGCTGCTTCATTTGTACTGGCCGGATATTTTATCATCAAGGTATTCGGAATTTCGGCGGATAACAATTGGCATTATCTTGCGACTGGGTACGGGGCTTGGTTTCTGGTTGAGTTATTGGGATTTGTCGCACTACCAAGCGTCCTTTACGCCATTGGCAGGAGGGAAAAGAACATCACCCTAATCAAGTGGACGTCGGCACTGGCCGTGCTGGGAATTATCCTTAATCGGCTTAATGTGTCGTTGATCGCCTTCAATTGGCATCTTCCCAGTACTGATCGATACTTCCCGCATTGGATGGAAATCATGATCACCGTCTTTCTGGTAACGGTTGGAATCACTATTTTCAGGTTTGTTGTCACTAAAATGCCAATCCTTTATGAGCATAAGGATTATCGAACATCAACCCACTAGCAAAACGGAAACACCATGGACAGCATATTTTTCACACTCCAGGATTTTATGACCTACACCAAAGGTCTGACATACCTGTTAATGGGCCTCTCGCTGATAGTGGTGACAGCCTATTTTACATTTCTTATGGATCGGGATGATGACTGACTGGATCTCAGGACAGATCTGAGATTATTAATCTTTATTTGGAGAGACAAATGTATGAGTTCGTAACCGGACCAGTAGCCTGGCTGGCATTCACTGTTTTCCTAGTCGGCCTGAGTGCGAGAACCGTTTGGTATTTCAGAGGGCTGGCCTGGCAGGCAGACAGGGTCGCCTACCGCACAAACCTGTCTCTCGGAATCAGGGGTGCTGTCAGATCCATATTTTTCTGGATCGTTCCCTTTGGAACCAGGGGTTGGAAGTCACATCCTATGTTTACCGTGATCACTTTTACATTTCACATCTCCCTGTTGGTATCCTGTATTTTTCTGCCGGCACATAATTTTATCTTAAAGCAAAAATGGGGAATCAGTCTTTTTACCATTCCGGAAGTAGCCGGTGACATCATGACCATACTGGTCATGTTTACCGTTCTGATGTTCATCGCTCGACGGCTCGTTCTGCCTGAAGTCAGAATCATCACTTCGGCATATGATTACCTGATCCTGGCGATTGCGGTGGCCCCTTTTATCACTGGTTTTATCGCATACCACCAGATTTTTGAATACAAGATCTGGATTATCCTGCATATCCTGTCTGGAGAAATTATGTTGGTTGCCATACCATTCACAAAACTATCCCATTTCGTACTCTTTTTCCTGTCACGCATGCAACTGGGAATGGACTATGGCATCAAACGCGGTGGAATGAAAGGTACCGGGATGTCCTGGTAAAGCATTCACGATTATTTTAGTAAAAAGGGAAAATCTTATGGCGGAAGGCATACTTTGCAATAGAAAAACCATCGATACCAAAGAGGATCTAAAAGCATTGATGGCTGATAGTGGTGGAAGACAATACTACAAAGAGATGGAAGAGCTTGATGTGGATCAGGAAAAACTCTGGGGTACCATCCAGGGTTCGCTGAAATCACGCCTAAAAACCTGGCTGGAAATCTGTACCCATTGTGGTATGTGCGCTGACAGCTGTTTTTTATACACAGCCAATGATAAGGATCCCACCCAGGTTCCTTCTTATAAAATTCAGCAAACGCTTGGGGCAATGGTCAAGCGTAAGGGAAAAGTTGACAATACTTTCATGCGCATGACCATGGATACAGCCTGGAGTAAGTGTTCCTGCTGTACCCGCTGCGGGGTTTACTGCCCTATGGGCATCGATATGGGCGTGATGTTCGGCTATGTCCGTGGACTTTGTTTTTCACAAGGATTTGTACCTTGGGAAATGAAAATCGGATCGGGCATGCATCGGGTATACAAAGCCCAGATGGATGTCACCACTGAAGACTGGGTGGATACCGTCGAGTTTGAAGAGGAAGGTATTATGGATGAGTATAAAAACATGTCCATCCCCGTTGACAAAGAAAACGCTGATATTCTGTATACACTGAATGCACGAGAGGCCAAGCACTATCCGGAAGATATTACAGAAGCCGCCATCCTGTTCAACTTGGCAGGCGAAAACTGGACTGTACCAAGTGAAGGCTGGGAACAAACAAGCCTGAGTATGTTCGCCGGTGACTGGGCATCTTGTAAGGCTCAGGA
>JAOZRE010000175.1:7612-8187 GCA_029940215.1 bacterium
CGGTTGAAAATGTATATGACGCCATGAAACGGTTGAAGCCTAAGCGCATGATTGGAACCGAATGCGGGCATGCTCATAGAGCCACTGTCATTGAAGGGCCATACTGGGCCGGATATAAGTCGGGACAACCCCCGGTGGAAAGTATCCACTATGTCGAATGGGTGGCTGAAGCGCTAAGATCCGGAAAATTAAAACTAGACCCGTCCAAGAAAATCAAGGAGCCGGTCACCCTCCAGGACTCCTGTAACTACGTACGAAATGGTGGTTTAGGTGAGATAACCCGCGAAATCATGGGCTATATCGCAGAGGATTTCAGAGAGATGACCCCCAATGGGCAACACAATTACTGCTGCGGTGGAGGTGGCGGATTCAATGGAATAGGTAAATATCACCATGAGCGTAATATAGGTCTCAAAGTGAAAATGGACCAGATTCTGGCAACTGGATGTAAACTCGTCATTTCCCCTTGCCATAACTGCTGGGACGCCATCCGGGATATGGCAAAGATCTACGCCCTTGATATCCGGTGGAGCTTTTTAAAGCCCATACTTGTCGAAATGGCCATCATTCCGGAT
>JAOZRE010000175.1:8197-9396 GCA_029940215.1 bacterium
AAATTTAAATTGGACGAAGAGGATTGAACCAAAATCGAATAAAGGACACGATGTTTAAAAATATTCTTTTTGCAACAACAGTAACACCCGATTGTGATGATGCAGCCGGCTACGCTTTCGACATGGCGATGAAATACAATGCCAGGCTGCATGTCTTTCACGTTTTCGGAACACCAAGTCGTGGCTACAGCCAGTTCGTCATTGATGCCAAGACTGGTGAGAAAGAGGCCATCAGTGATGAGTATGGCACTGTTGTCAAGGAAGAAATCGAAGCAGCCTATGCTGAGTACTTGGAGCAGTATGTCAACGTCGATATTCAGTACACCGTCGGATCCATTGACAGGGAAATCCTCAGAAAAGTGAAAAAAGAGGGGATTGATCTAGTTATCATGGGGGCCCATAAGCAGATCAAGGATGCAGAAGCCTTGCGCTACCGAAATGTTACCGGTGACACCCTGCAAAAGGTCGCCAAGTCGGCCCGCTGCCCGTTGATCATTATCAGCCGTCCCTACGAGAAAAATCTATGGGAAATGAGCAATATTCTCTGCGGTACCGATCTGACCAAAGCCTCCATGCCGGCATTTCGCTTTGCTCTGAAATTTGCGCGGGAAAACAAATGTAAGCTTCATCTCTTTCACGGTATTGACATCACTTCTCAGCAATTCGGAAAGGTTCCCTCCCAAATGGAGGTTGAAGAAAAAGTCAAAGAGGCTGAAGTAAAAATCCACAAGCTATACAAGCCCGAAATGGAGAGCAGCGACAATTACGAAATGATCATCCGGGAGGGCATTCCCTACATGGAGATTCTGAAATACGCCCGGGAAAACAGTGTTGAATTGATTGCCATGTCTCACCATACCGGAAGCATTTTTCAGGAAAAAGAGGTGCTCGGCAGCACCGTAGAAGAGGTGGTCCTGCGCTCCGCCTGCCCGGTAGCCAGCATCAACCGCATGAATGTTCTCGAGGGCTACGACGCCTTTAAAGCCTGAGAAATAGACTCCGTCCTGATGCCGGAAGAGAATATAACAACCATCCCTTCCGGCAAATATCCCGTCAAAAAAAACGTTATTCCTCTTTTCCACTCCGTTTCTGTTTACCACTTCATTAGTTGGAAAAAGAAAACAATTATTTACAAAAAATCCCTAAGCTATTGTTTAATATCATAACCAAATTCCCTTCCATGTAATAAACAGGTGATT
>JAOZRE010000571.1 GCA_029940215.1 bacterium
GTTCCGCCACCGGTCCCGCCACCGTTCCCGCCACCGTTTCCGCCACCGTTTCCGCCACCGTTTCCACCGCCCTTTCCATTGATTTTATCTTTTCCAGATGTTCTACCGTTGTTGCTCACGTGTTGCTTGCTTGCCTGCTGAATATTTTTGAATTCAGACCGCATGGCATAGGCTTTTTCCCGGGCCTCCTGCCGAAACTCCCTTTTAATTTTTTCAAGTGTGTCGGTGGTACCGATAGCAGCCATTGTGATATTATTATCTGAATACCATTGTTGAATGGCTTTCTCGCTTTCCTCAGGAGGAAGATGCTTCAACTCTGTATACTTCTTCAAAACCTTTTCTCTTAGCTGAACAAAGATCTCTTGTCCAAGCTGTTTGTATTCTTTAATTCGATCAGTGTTCTGGTTTCTCCACTCCATAACAAGCTGGCTTTTTTCCTCTCTGGAAGCGCTGCTGTTTTCCTGGAATTTGACAATTAATTCACTGCGGATGGTTTTCCGTTTTTCCTGGTAGTTTTTGATTTTACTTCTCAGATCCGTGGTAATATCCTGAGCGCTTGAAGTAGCACACCACGAAAATAGAATAAGTACAACAGCAACAATAAATCTCATGATCAATCCATTTTTGCCATCTGCTGTTTTCATTTTTTCGGCGGAAATTTCAAAAGCGATTTTAAAAAAACCTTTCATTTTAGATTTTCCGAATAACCGTCCCATAAAACGGACAGGAACACAAGTGGAAACAGAAGGAAATCAGGGCTAATTTGTTCTAACCTGCGATATCCTATGATTGTTCGAATTTGCCATGAGATCTAATCTCCGGGGCTGGAATCCCAGTTACGATAGCCGTCATGCCCGCGCAGGCGGGCATCCAGGTGTGTTGCACCGTTTACACTTCTAGACTCCCGCCTTCGCGGGAGTGACTTTGTGAGGCAGAACAAATTAGCCCTGAGAAGGAAATAAGACGATACAGCCAATATCAAATAGAAATATTGCCAGGAACGACAGATCCAGTTGATAATATAAGAATGAGTCCACTCCGAAAAGCCAAGGACCCTGATTATGGTTGAGGCCCCGGGAGAACGACTCTCAAATCCCATTGCCAGGAAAGGACATCGGGGAACCAGATACTATGATGGTGCCGATTGGCCTGAAGCATAGGTAAGGCAACTAGCTAAGCGGGTTTTAGATTTGTATTTAAAGATTGATGAATTTCAGTAGGTCCTTAAATGTGTTCCCCGGATTATAATGGTCTTTTTGCAGAAAGGTTGCGTTCTGAAAAGACCTGAAGGAAAAAGCAAGAAAGGCAATTTAGTGGTAAGAAAAACTGCAGAACTTGTTTGAACGGTTTAGAAGAAAAGCCGATAGCTGGCTTCGTGCTCGACAAATCGGTTTTCCCGGCACCAGTCCAGTCGCAGGGCGTGGTTTTGAAAAGGGGTGTATGAAAGGCCAATCTGCTGTCTCAGGTCGGGGAGTTTGCCATCAACGGCAGGATAGCTGAAGGTGGACACCAGATGTCCTTTCCAGGATCGATATAGGGTGGAAAGATAGCCGCCAGTCAGCCCAAAAGCCGCATGACCGGCAATATCCAGAGGGTCTCCGTAGCGATATCGAAATTCACCCAGTGTATAAAGGATGCCTCCAGGGACTGAAAATCCGACACCGCCACCCGGGTTGAGCTCGAACATCAGGTACTCCTCTCCATTCGAGAGCCGCGTCTGTCGCCATCCGGCAAACAACTTCCAGGAAAAACCGGAATTGAAACTGTCACGAGCTGCCAGGGAGACAATCTTAGCCAGGGTCAGCTCATGCAGTTGAGGATCAGTGTTACCCTCATACTGGCGTACCCGGGCATGAATGAAAGAGACCTCATTGTTTGGAATATAGCCGCTGTCCGGGTCCTGGAGACCGTGAAGGGAGAGCCGAAGGGATAGACCCCTGAAACCGATTTTGTTGCTGGTCTGCCCTGAAGAAGCAGCTGCCATGATCGTTGCGTGTCCTGTTTCCGGAGGGCTGCTGACAGGCGGATAGTCAGCCGCTGGCAATCGGATCTGCAGGGTGGCCCTTTTCAGCAGGATTTGCTCCCGAAAGTATAAGGCATTTTCTGAATGCTGTAGGGCATAGTAATCTGCCAGGAGTTCGAGTATCCGCGCCCGGCTGGCCAATTCCAGAGCGTCCCATTTTTCGGTGAAGGTTAGGGTCCGGGTTCTGATGATGGAAAGGTATAGCTGCTTTTCCAGTTTGGTCATGGCTGACAGCTGCTGGTGAAATCGACTGAGGCGGGACGGTCGGTATGCCCTGCGAGAAACCAGGTTCGGTTCAGACGTCATATCACGCACCGTATCGGCTGGCAGGGTCCAGAATAAATAGGGTGCTCTTAATTGCAGCCCGGGCCTGGCAGCTTCGAGAAGAGAGAGGAGATGGTATGAACAGTTTTCCCTGAAAAAATAATAGTCGAAGAAGGTATGCTTCAGCTCCCAGAGATGAAG
>JAOZRE010000572.1:0-900 GCA_029940215.1 bacterium
TGATTATTGAGTCTGCAATCAGTGGCGGAGCAAATATGCTGTTAACAGAAGATTTATCCCATCAACAAACGATTAATAATCTGATAATAAAAAATCCATTTTTTGATAAAAAACACTAATTTGTTTAATCACTGTCGATCAGAACATTAAAACCCATCAATTCCGACTGGATTCATTCTGGTCCTTTGCAAACGACCCGGTTGGGTTGGCTGACTCATCCCTTTTACCTCTTCAACAACATATCTGAAAAATTTAAACATGAAAACGAGCAAGCAAACAAAGGCACAGGAAAAAATAAACAGATAAAAAGTGTTATTTCTATATGGTTGATATAATTAAATTTTGAGTATACTCGTCAATTAATGCCAACTTATTTCAATATATTATGAGTACTTATACTCAATGACATCAGAATATGGATTCAAGTCTCAATAGTCCGACAGGCTGCCAGGGAACCAATCCCTGCCTGTCGAAATGGTGATCGAAAAAAGCGGTTTGGTAAACTCGATCACCTTTTTGCCCTGCCTGAATTGAGCATTGGTAAGTGGCCATCAGGGTACAGACACTACCGAGCCGATGACAACCAGAATATAAGCCAGAATGATCACCACCTGGAAAAAGGGGTGCCCGAGTCGGTTCAGTTTGAATTCAGGATCCTGAACAGTTCCATACTTTCGACTACCCTGAAAGGCCGGAACAACCATGATGGAGATCATGACAGCCAGCAGCCCGCCGGCCAGACGCATAAATCCCAGGAACCCGCTGAGCCCCGCCATGGCAAGTACCAGTGTGGGCAGGGTTGCTGTCAGCCAGCAGATGCGGTAGTCCCACTTCAGGCGCTCTTCAAGAACAATCGCCAGGGCGTAGGATGTACTCCAGTAACTGGTTAGAATGGCCAGT
>JAOZRE010000572.1:910-2479 GCA_029940215.1 bacterium
TGCCAGAAAAACAAAGCAGGATCCCAGTATGATCGCCCACTGGCCAATGGCGTTTCCCCACCCTATAATTGCCACTTCAGTGACCCTTTCAGAGACCAGCATGCTCATCAGGGTAATCACAAATACCAGCAGCAGGTTTATTCCGATACCCAGTGAAACAGCTTTTGCAACCAGCTTTTTATCATGTTGCAGTCCCTTGACCGCCTGGGGAATGGAAAAGAAACAGGCAAAGGCAAACATCACCATCCCGTAAAGGGCCAACATGGAGTTGATCGTTCCGGATACCAGGTTGAGCGAATTGAAGGGCCTGTTCAAAGACCCCAGCACCAGAGCGCCAACCAGGACCAGAATGCCGGCAATTGCCAGCTTTTCACTAACCCCGAGCGCTTTTAACCCAAAGAAAATAGGGCCTGCCGCGCAGACATACACTATCAGTTTCGCGGACCAGGGTGGTATGGCTGTGAGGTTCACGAGCAGATCGCCCGCACCGATCAGAAACGCTGCCAGCAAGGCATAGAAGTTTAACACGACCAGCCCGAAAAAAATCCAGGTAAAGAAGACCCGACCCCGCTTTTGAAACATGAATTTACCAAAAGTCTCCACCAGCTGAGTGCCTTCCTTATCGCGCATGACCATCTCGGTGATCATCAGATGCAGCAGCAAACTGAGACCATATGCAACAGCCAGAATCACAATCAACGTCACCACTCCGTTAACAGAGGCCAGGTAGGGAACAGCCATGATGCCACCACCGACACCCAGGCCTGCTACGACGGACGCCGCTTCAAAAAGACTCAATTTTCTGTTTTCCATTGCGTTATCTATTGAGGTTTAGGCTTCTATCACCACGGTTTCATCTGTGGCATATTTTTTCAGTGCTGTATCGTCCAGCTGTACTCCCCAACCTGGCCCATCAAATCGTAGCAAGCCATATCAATCAAGCTTTTGGCCACATCACTCCGGTTGACATTCATCTCCATGCGATGCCGGATATGCTCCACATTAAAAGGGCTTTCCCCGATGACGTGTCGACCCAGGGATTTTGTGATGATATCGACCAGTTGCTCCGGTGACACCCCGGTTTCGGGCAACCACATAAATGCTTCTCCCACACCGCTTTGTCCTGTGTCAGTGGTCAGTCTGCAGATAACAAAATCACCCCCATTCCACTCCTCTTCCGCCGCAATAACCATTCCAAGGCCGCCCTCACTGCCTTTCATGGTTTCCAGTATCTCCTTGAAAAAAGGCACGAATACCGGCGTCAATTCGATTTTAGCTATTTCGGTCATATGGGTCATCTCCCTACTGGTGGTTAGAGCACTTGAAGATTCAGGTTTTCATCAAGTGAAATCTCTCGTTCAGCCTGATATTTGACGAACACAATGGGCTGATCATGACATTTTGTTGACTGGATACTACATCAAAAGTCAAACAATTAAAACCGTCCCGTTTCCAGTGAGAAATTCGATCCTTCATTTTTGGTGAGCAGGCGAATCTTTGCTGATTGCCATACGTACCGCCTTGACATTATACTTTCAGAAACACCTGTCAGAACTTTCAAACAAACAG
>JAOZRE010000573.1:0-2218 GCA_029940215.1 bacterium
CATTAATCCTTTTTGCGATGGTCCTGGGATATGGATGTGAAGGGGAGCCCGAGGAAGTCACAACCGCTTCGGATGAAAATACAGCCACTATCGGCGTACAGGTCAACATGAATGCTGGATCCAGCTATCAAATGTTTAATGCAGTTGGAACAGCTGATGAAATAGCCGCTATTACAGTTGAAGCGGTTAATACCACTGATGAAACGGTCATTACCTCCACATCACTGGAAAACATTGCCGGTACCTGGGCAGGTATTTTAAGTAGCTTGCCATATAATGTCAGCATCCGATTTCAGGCTACCGCGCTGAACGCTGACGAAGTTGCGATTTTTTCCGGAACCATGCTGCAAACACTGGTCGAAGGGGGAGAAAACAGCATCTCCATCAATCTCTCGTCCATTGATGATGCCGTGCAACCGGACAACCCAATCATCGCATCAGTCAGCATGCCCCAGAAGGTTCTGGTTGATTCCGAACCACAACGGGTGGCCTTTCAGGTCGATTTTCATGCAGAGGTTGCATATACTATCACGGTGAGTGCTGGTCAGATCGCAGATACCTTTGATGGAACGCCATCCAGTTCGTTGTCAGGTATTTATGATCCAGCAGGTGAACTTGAGATTTTCTTTATCGCTCCTTCAGATCCGGTTGTCGCCCAGTTGACTATTACAGTCAGGGATCTGGAGGCATCAGACGAGGTAGGTGCCAACTTTTATCTGGAAGTGGTCAGCTATGATCCGGACACCTGGACAGATTCTGATGTATCCGTCGTCGTTGGGCCGGCCATCACAGACATGGCATTCAGCCGCAGTGAAACAAACTTGAGGTTGTTGGTAACGGCCAGCCCGGACAGCGGGTTGACACAAGAATGGACGGGAACAGGAGATTTTGCAGGCCTTAATGCCAGTGGAAATCCCATTTTTCTGATGGACTTCACTGATGAAATGGCTGGAGAGATTACCGTGACCGTAAGAGATGCCAACAACCTTGAGGCCTTTATCACACGGACCATTCATGCAGGGGATTACCCTTACACGGTGAATGAATACATTCTGGATATGCCTGGTATATATATCTTTGACGAGACGACTCTGCTGTTATGGCAGGATAACACCAACAAGGTCAGCAAAAAGTGGGCGCGTGCCAACACGACCTGTTCAAACTTGAATCTGGTCGGATACACGAACTGGCGACTGCCGACGAAGAATGAGCTGGTAAACATGTTTGATCGGAAGGGTGATTTCAGCAACTACTATGAATTAGAGTACTGGTCAGCTGACCAGGATCCTGATGAGCGCAGCAGGGCCATCACCGTCTCATTCAGTGACGGCAGCGAAGAGAGCCAGAGTAAAACACGGAAGAAACTGGTTCGCTGCGTGAAGAACTAGGGAAGATGATCGCCCACTACAGTTCTTTTACCATTCTGAAGTGGGCCGGTATCCTGGCAGTATCCTGAAAGGCTGGAAGCCGGGTTTCCAGCCTTTTTTGCATTCCCATCCGCTCGTAGAAGCCAACCGCCGGATTTCCCTCATAAACATCCAGATGAACGCTCCTGAAACCGTTCTCAGCTGCCTGTTCAAATGCATTTTCAAGCAGGCGTCGACCGATGCCCATTCCCTGCCATTCCTCCCTTATGGAAAGCAGGTGAACATAGTAGGCACTCTTGGGAACAAAGGGGACAACATAATTCAAGTGCCTGGAGCAGTTCGCCAAGTACGTAAGTTGCTCGTGGTTGAAAACAGAGAGCCCCTTTGCAGCTGATTTCTTCTCCAGCAACCCGTGCAACTCTCCGGCAAACCCCTGTTCAAATCCCAGTAGTTCACCATTTTCCATCAAAACGGTTGCATGATCGTGTCCGTAGGAACACCTGGCTGACTGCCAGAGTGGTGTTATCCATCGGTTGAAGAGCTCTCTGTCTTCCTGGACAAGGCATCCGAAAACCGGGGGATCAGTATTGAATATCAGATCGGCAATCAGATGATCATAACTTCCTATACTGGCCGGTTCCAGAAAACGGTCATTGTGGGTGCCCTGTATCTGTTCACCGGGCATTAATCATCCTTATCCGATTCTTTCAGAGATTTCAGGACCCTTTCGAAAACCGTCAGCACCTTGGACCTGATCATTTCAAAATCCTTCTTGATATTTTTCCCGCTCATGGCCTCATCTCCGCGGCTCAGGCCGCGGATATAGGATTCAAATCCCTTGCCATGGTGGT
>JAOZRE010000573.1:2228-2477 GCA_029940215.1 bacterium
CAGAACCGGTGGCAAGCAACAGGGCGTCGGGTACATCTTTGTCGGTATCCTTCAGGATCTTCAGGACCCTTTCGAAGGCTTTCGGCACCTTGGTCTTGCAATTCTCAAAATCATTTTTAACATTTTTCCCGCTCATCGCCTCTCCACCCCGGCTCAGTCCCCGGATATAGGATTCGAATCCTTTACCATGGTGGTAGTATCCTCCTTGTCCGATCTCATACCGTGACACCAACTGTTTGCAGTATCGGT
>JAOZRE010000574.1 GCA_029940215.1 bacterium
TCGAGAGGGTTGTGATTTAAAACGATGGAAAACAGGACGTTTTCCAACAGCTCCAGGGATGGATTCATGCGTGTTTTAAATCATAACCCTCTCGATGGAAGGCATACTGAATAGTTACAGTTTTATTTCATTGATCAAATTTCTAAGCCGACCCTTAAACAATTCTTTCTTCGGTTTTTCCATCGAAGAAGGTGGCGGACTCCATCCGGGCGTAGAACTCGAGTGTCTCACCGTAATTGATAAGGGACCGGGGGTCGATGCGGGCAATGAATCGATCACCTTCGGCTTCCAGATGGATCAGTTGTTCCGATCCCAACGGCTCCACCAGCCGCACAAACGCTTTGAAAGCGCTGCCGTTCTTTTTCTGGTCACCCACTACTGAATCTGTGATGTGTTCAGGCCTCAATCCCATGTATAGGTCCTGATTAACATACGGTTTCAGCCTGTCTGCTTGGTCCGCTGGAATGGTCAGATTCATTCCCTTGTTGACCGCCATAAGGTTTCCAGCCTCTTCTTTGATCGTACATGGCATCACATTCATGGCCGGAGAACCCATAAATCCAGCTACAAACTTATTGGCGGGATGTTTGTATATCTCCTTCGGTGTGCCGTTTTGCTGAACCACACCGTCTTTCATGATGATAATCCGCGTCCCCATGGTCATGGCTTCCAACTGGTCATGGGTGACATAGATCGAGGTATTGTTCAACCGCTGATGAATATCGAGGATTTCAGCCCGCATGGAGACGCGCAGCTTGGCGTCCAGGTTGGACAGCGGTTCGTCAAAAAGAAATACCTTTGGCTGTCTGACGATGGCCCTGCCCAGCGCCACCCGTTGTTTCTGGCCCCCGGAGAGCTGATTGGGCAGTCGATTTACGAAATCACCGATTCCCAGCAAATCAGCTGTCTTTTTAACAACTTCCTTAATTTCAGCTTTGGGCATCTTTCGAAGTTTCAAGGCAAATGCCAGATTGTCGTACACATTCATGTGGGGATAGAGCGCATAGTTCTGAAATACCATGGCAATATCCCGCTTTTTCGCAGGCATGTGGGTGACCTCGGTGTTGTCGATATGGATCTCCCCTGACGTGACTGTTTCCAAACCCGCGACCATGCGCAGTAAAGTGGTCTTTCCGCAACCCGATGGCCCCACCAGCACAATGAACTCCCCATCTTCAATTTCCAGTGAGAAATCCTTTACCGCCTCAAATCGACCAAAATTTTTAGTTACATTTTCTATTTTGACTTGCGCCACGACTCCTCCTGAATTACGTCAAGTTACACGATTGAAAGACCTAGACCAACACCATCGGGTAATGCCACCTGCCCATCCTTCAGCTTCGGTATTGAGACACCTCCAGGGAATGCGATTCCTTCCGGCAACCAGGGTACCTCCAGCCAGTCGCTGTTTTCAGTGCTCAAGGCCCAGTGAATATTCGCATACAGCGCAGGGCCGGACCTGAAAGAGTGCGGACTGAGCGGCAGGTTGAACAGTTCGAACAACGGCGTCAGCTTTTTCCCGGCTGACAGCCCGCCTATTTTGGTGATTTCCGGCATAATATAATCCGCTGCGCCGCTTTGCATGAGCCGATAAAAGCTCTCCTGGCTGAACTCATTCTCACCGGCGGCGATGCTGATTCCGGTCTCTTCCTTCAACCGACACATTACATCATGATCGCGCATGGGCCAGATCGGTTCTTCAAACCAGCATACATCGTGGACTATCAACGCTTCAGCCACATCGATGGCCCCCGGCAAATTGAAATGCCCGTTCACATCGAACATAATAGCCATCTCAGGGCCTGCCACTTCCCGGACCAAGCCTGCCATATCCGGATTGTACTCGTGCAGTTTAATCCCCTGAAATCCGTAGGCCATGGCCCGTTCGGTTTCCTGTCGAATCAACTCCGGATCCTTCAAGGGGGGGAAGCTGGCATAGGCCCTCACACCCTCCTTGGCTTGTCCTCCCAGCAGTTCCACTATCGGAACCTGGAGACGCTTTCCAGCCAGATCCCAAAGCGCCAGGTCGATGCCACTGATGGCGCAGCCAATAACTCCTTCGATGCAGTAGCGGTAAGCATAGTGCACCATCTGTTGATATCGGGCTTCGATCTGCCGGGCATCTTCCCCGATCAACAGCGGTTTCAGGATATTTTCGATCGTGCTGACGAAAGGCAATACCTGGCTATTCGCCGGAAGTTTTTTACCGCTTTCCCCTCCGGGAGAGACTCCCCACCAGCACTCACCCATTCCTGACAGTCCGTCCTCCTGGATCACCCGTACAAACAACTGGGTCAATAGCGGATGTTCCTTTATTTCAACCTGTATATCAGTTATTTTCATAGTTTATCTCTATCAACTCCCCCCTCGAGGGGGGAACGGGGGGTGTATGATTGTGACAGGCGACATCCCCCTTACCCCCTTCTAAAAGGGTAATTTAATTACCCAAACATATCAGCATATTGACTGAC
>JAOZRE010000575.1 GCA_029940215.1 bacterium
AGGTTTTTTTTTTAAAATAACTGTAAAGGATAAAACACACACGACCCTGTTTTGAAAGGCCATTCTGATGGTCCGGCCTTCTGCATGGAACTGGGCGGGTCACCGGATCCTGTTGTCAGAATCATCGGAGTCACAGTAGGATGCAAATTCATAAGCAGGAAGTACAGGGAGTTCGGGATCACTATTCAATCAAGGGAGACGTTATGGGCGGTATTTTCGGGGTCATTTCAAAAGATGATTGTGTCAATGAGCTGTATTATGGAACAGACTATCTGTCACACTTGGGAACGAAAAGAGGCGGAATGGCTGTTAATGGAGAAAACGGTTTTTCGCGCTCAATACACAACCTGGAAAACGCCTACTTTCGTTCCAAGTTTGAACCGGACCTGGACAAATTCAGTGGAAAAGCAGGCATCGGCTGCATCAGCGATACTGACGAGCAACCGCTAATTATCGGTTCTCACCTGGGGCATTTCGGCATTGTGACCGTAGGAAAAATTGCCAATATGACAGAGTTGTTGGAAGACGCGTTTACCAATCGACAGACATTTTCAGAGATGAGTGGTTCCGAAATCAATCAAACCGAGCTGGTTGCCCGCCTGATCAGCAACGAAGAATCATTTGCTGCCGGATTAAAAAAGGCACAGGAACTGATCAAGGGGTCCTGTACCATCCTGCTGCTAACAAATAAGGGTATCTATGCCGCCCGTGACCGCCTGGGACGTACCCCGATCTTGATCGGGAAGCGTGATGGGGCCTATGCTGCATCTTCTGAAAGCAGTGCCTTTCCCAACCTGGGGTTTGAACTGAATCGATGTCTGGGACCCAATGAGATCGCGCGATTCACCGCAGAAGGAATCGAACAGATTCAGCCTCCGGGAGAAAAGATGCAGGTTTGCTCTTTTCTATGGGTTTACTATGGTTACCCCGCTTCAGATTATGAGAATATCAATGTCGAAGATGTTCGCTATCGTTGCGGAAACAAGCTGGCGGCCAATGATGATGTGGAAGTGGATTTTGTCTCCGGGATTCCTGATTCCGGAATCGGGCATGCGATTGGTTATGCCAACTATAGAAAGCTCCCTTATCGAAGGGCTTTTGTGAAATATACCCCAACCTGGCCACGTAGTTTTATGCCACAGAATCAAAAAGTCCGGGACCTGGTAGCCCGCATGAAGCTTATTCCCATTAAAGCCCTGATAAAAAATAAATCGATCTGTTTTTGTGAAGACTCCATCGTCCGGGGAACCCAACTGCAGGATAACGTACAGATTCTTTTTGACTATGGTGCCAAAGAAATCCATATGCGCCCGGCCTGCCCGGTATTGATCCATCCCTGCGAGTTCCTGAATTTTTCAACCTCACGCTCCACCCTTGATCTCGCCGGCAGAAAAGCCATCAAGGCGCTGGATGGGAAAGAAGACAACCACTTGGTCGATTATGCGGCGCCAGGTTCGGAACGAAACCTGGCCATGGTCGAATTCATCCGCAATCGGCTCGGTTTAACCTCATTGAAGTTTCAACGACTGGACGACCTGGTGGATGCCATCGGTCTGCCGAAAGAGAAACTCTGTACCCACTGCTGGGACTGCTCCAGCTATTATTAGCGAAGGGTCGGCTCAAGAATTACTTGGCATTATATCGGCAAAATGTCCGGTCTTTATGGGACTTTTGTGAACAGCTTATACCAAGTTATTTTTGTACGATCCCTAAGGGAAATAGGGCGCACAATCTCTGCACCTTGCAGCATAGTCAGGGATAGCCACCATCAGGGTGGCGAATCCTCCCTTACCGGGACACTGTACCGGATTCAATTTATTGATGGTCGATCGGTCATAGCAGGTGACTGACTAACAGACCAGCTGAAGAACCGTCCACCCCCGTCTCCATAAAAACAACTACCATCCCAATAGTTCCCGAAGGCCTCTAATGAAGCGGGTTCTTTCAGGTTTTGATGGTTATTTTATGCCATGCTGCTACCTCACCGCTTTTCGAAACTGAATACCGGTTTCAATAGCGCATGTTTTGTCAGCGATGGCCGTGATGCCTCCTAACAGCTGCCCCTCCTGAAATACCACATCATATAAACCATTCATGTCGCACACCAGGAATGTCAGGTTTCCCTCATCCACAAACTCCGCTCCTTGCCCGAACCTTCCGGCATGTTCAGCATACAGATTTAACCTCAATTTTGCTTTGTTTGCAGATTCAGTGCGCGAGAGAAAAGCAGCACCCCTGGCATTATCCCATTTGAATTCTGCCGTATAGGTATCCCGCATGTAGTCAAGCCCCTCTTCTAAGGCAGTTTTTCCAATTGTGCTTTATCCTGCCGATTTTACCGTCGTACAACTAATCCCGGAACAGGACAAAATCAACAGTACCATGAGCAAGTCGAAAGGGTTCAAACGGTCGGTCAGAATCGGCTTGAAAAACATCATCTTACGCCTATGTGCTGCAACATGGCCTG